>CANTEM010000001.1 GCA_947652805.1 uncultured Clostridia bacterium
GCTACAGTAATAGGTATTGCAGCCCTCTTCTAATAGCTAAGAGGTGGAAAAATGCTTGAAAAATATTTCTGGAAAAGAGAAGATAAAATTAAAAGAAATTATGATATAGATGATGTATTATTTGAAAAAATGAGATATGCAACAGATATATATGATGCGGGAATTGCAGATATATTTAACGCGTGTATTATGGAATTGATTCAAAATGAAGATGTTCGGTTATATGAAACAAAAGAATCAGATACATATGCTGCACATACATTTTACGTTTTAGAAAGCAATGTTGCAGGATTGGAAAAATTGAACACCAAATATGGAGTAAGCATACGGAAATTGGTGAACATAGCGATCCGGAACGTGTTTGAAAAGGAATTATGATATATAGTAAAACTTACGTAATAAGTAAGTTTTATATAAATATAGCAGGAACTTCAACAGGCCCCCATGTGAGCCTGTTCAGTTCGTGCAGCCTGCAAAATGAAAACTCCCTTCTCATTCGAGAAGGGAGTTTTATTCTTATTTTGCGTAATCAATTGCGCGGCTTTCCCGGACAATATGTACTTTAATCTGTCCCGGATATTCCAGCTCGTCCTCAATTTTCTTTACAATTTCCCGTGCAACGAGGGGCATGCGGTCATCGGAAACAACTTCCGGTTTTACCATAATCCGGACTTCACGGCCTGCCTGAATTGCAAAGGATTTCTCCACACCTTCAAAGCTCTTCGCGATTTCTTCCAGCTTGGTAAGCCGTTTGATATAGTTTTCCAGATTCTCGCGCCGTGCGCCGGGGCGTGCGGCAGAAATTGCGTCTGCTGCCTGTACGATCATTGCTACAAGGGTCTGGGGTTCCACATCGCCGTGGTGGGCTTCAATGGCATGGATCACGTCCTTGCCTTCCTTATACTTTCTTGCGATGTCCACACCAAGCTGTACGTGGGAGCCTTCCAGCTCTGCAGTGAGCGCCTTACCGATATCATGGAGCAGACCGGCACGCTTTGCAAGCATATTGTCTACCCCAAGCTCGTCCGCAATTACGCCGGAAAGCAGGGATACTTCAATCGAATGCTTGAGCACGTTCTGTCCGTAGCTGGTACGGTATTTCAATCGTCCCAGCAAACGGACCAGCTCGCCGTTCAGACCGTGGATACCGGTTTCAAAGGTAGCGGCATCGCCTGCCTTCTTGATTGCAACATCTACCTCATGTTTTGCTTTTTCCACCATTTCTTCAATGCGGGTGGGGTGGATTCTGCCGTCGGTGATCAGCCGTTCCAGTGCGATCCGGGCTACCTCACGGCGAACAGGATCAAAGCTGGAAATGGTGATTGCTTCCGGCGTGTCGTCGATGATGAGATCCACACCGGTGAGGGTTTCAATGGTACGGATATTTCGACCTTCCCGGCCAATGATCCGTCCCTTCATATCTTCATTTGGTAGGGTTACAGTGGAAACAGTGATTTCTGCAACATGATCCGCGGCGCAGCGCTGGATCGCCTGGGCAATGATGTTGCGGGCTTTGTCGTCCGCTTCATCCTTGAATTCCTGCTCCAGCTCCACCATTTTCTTGGCTTGTTCGTGGCGGACTTCCTCCACCATTTCTTCGATCAGTTGATTTTTTGCCTGTTCGGCAGTCATACCGGAGATGCGTTGGAGGGTCATCCGGGCTTCTGTTTTCAGATTCTGTAAATCTTCAGCAGTACGCTCGTTTTCCTCAATTTTTTTGGACAGAGCTTCGTCCTTTTTTTCAAGGGCGTCTGTTTTCCGGTCAAGGGTTTCTTCTTTCGATTGAACGCGCCGTTCCTGACGGGACAGTTCGCTGCGCCGTTCTTTGATTTCCTGTTCGAATTCGTTTTTCGCCCGAAGCATTTCTTCTTTTGCTTCAATCAGGGCTTCTTTTTTTGCTGCAGCGGCGTCAGCCTTTGCCTGGTTCATGCCATCGGCGATGATTTTTTTCGCCTGCAATTCAGCAGAACCGATCTGGGCTTCTGCGATTTTCTTCCGATAGGCAACGCCGATCGGCAAGCCAACCACAATGCCGAGAACGGCAGCGACAACCGCGATAATTATGTAAGTTGCAACAGCGGGCAATGCAATACCTCCTTTTCCAATGATGTTTATATCATTCCATAATCAAAATCATATGCATACTGCAAAAACGGTCCGATAGCCTGGCTTTATTGAATATATATGAAAGCCGGCAGGGCGCCGGAAATACGCATACATATAAATTATTATATACCCAAAAGCGCTGTCAGTCAAGGGATTTCCCGCTTTTTTACATGGGGCAGGAGGAAAAAAAGAGGAAAAATTTATAAATGGCGCAATGAAAAAGCCCCCGTGTGCAAAGTATATACTTTGTAAAAAGCCTCCCTTGTGTAAAGGGAGGTGGCTTGCCGTAAGGCAAGGCGGAGGGATTGTTATGCGATCATTTTGGATGATCTGCAAATCGGCAGTATTACTTAGACAATCCCTCACCCGCTTCGCGGGAGCTCCCTTTACACAAGGGAGGCTTTTAGATTAAAGTAACTCCCTCCTTTTATGTTTCTACAAACTCTATTACTTACCTACGCAGAACCGGGAAAAAATTTCTGATACGATTTCCTCTGAAACCCCTCTACCGTCCAGCATGGACAGACTTGCCAGAGCCTCCTCCGCCAACGTACAGACCCCGTCTGTCGGCTCCCCTGCGTCCAGGGCGGCGGACGCTGTTTCCAATAGGGATATGGCATCTTCCAAAGTAGCTTTGTGGCGGGCGTCCCAAATCAGGGGCGCGGAAGCATAGGAGCGATCCTGGGTTTCATAGTTCGCGGCGACAGCCTTTGCAAGTGCATCCATACCCGCGCCTGTTTTTGCCGACAGAATCACAGCCGCATCCGTCATGGCGCGAACCGTATCTATATCCAGCTTTGGAGTGGGAGATACATCCGCCTTATTGATCACAGCGATTTTTACCGCGTCCTGCCGCTGGTTCAGGCTCCGGAGCAGATCTTCCTCCTGGGCATACAAAGAGCGAGATCCGTCCAAAACAATAAAAATCAGTTCTGCCTCCTCTATACTGCGCCAGGAGCGTTCCACGCCGATTTGTTCCACCAAATCGGCAGTTTCCCCTTCCTTCCGCAGTCCGGCAGTATCTGCAAGCCGCAGGGTGATTCCTCCAAAGTCCGCAGTATCCCAAAGGGTATCCCGGGTGGTGCCGGCAATGTCTGTTACAATTGCCCGATCCTGCCCCAAAATACGGTTATACAGGGAGCTTTTTCCGCAGTTTGGCGCGCCGCAGATGACTGTCTGCACCCCGTTTGCCACTGCACTGCCGGTACGGTAGGTGGCAAGAAGGGCGCGCAATTCCTGTGTAACAGCCGAAAATCCGGTGGATAGTTCTCCAGTGCTCTGCTCGGCAAGATCCTCTTCCGGATAGTCAATGGTGGCGTAGAGGGATGCCAGCAGGGTGGTCAGCCGACTCCGCATAGCTTCTGTTTTGTCCCGCAGAGCGCCCTGCAAAGCGCCGGCGGCAAGCCGGCGGCGTGAGTCTGTGTCTGCGTCGATTAAAAGTCCCACAGCCTGCGCCTGATCCAAGGATAGTTTGCCGGATAAAAAGGCGCGCCGGGTAAACTCGCCCGGGAGGGCAGGACGTGCGCCGGCACGGAATACGGCTTCCAAAACGGCGGCAGTGACTGCTGTTCCGCCGTGGCAGCTGATTTCCGCGCACGCTTCTCCGGTGAAGGACGCACCGCCTGCAAAAAAGGTGACAAGGCAGGTATCTATCGTTTCTCCGCCGAGGAGGACAGAGCCGAGACAAGCCCGGCGGGGGTTTTCCACAGGATCCGGCCCGCAGGTGTGGAAACAGCCCTGAAGTACGGCGGGGGTATCATCTCCGCTGATGCGGATGACGGCGATTCCTCCTTTTCCGTAAGGGGTGGATATTGCAGCTATGGTATCATGCAGCATGATGATTGCTCCTTGATTCTATAAACAGTTTGCAGGGACTTATACTTCTTTTTCCGCATTCTGAAGATCCAGCATATATTCTACGGAATCTCGCAGGGCTTGCCAGCTTGCGCTGATGATGTCCGGTGAAACGCCTACGGTACGCCAGACTGCCACTCCGTCGGTAGATTCAATCACAACCCGTACCACGGCGGCAGTGGTACCGCCGCTGATCACCCGCACCTTAAAGTCGGTAAGATGCATCCGGTCAATGGCGGGATAAAACCGTACCAGCGCCTGCCGCAGGGCAGTGTCCATGGCGTTTACAGGACCGTTTCCCTCTGCGGCGCGCAGTTCCTCTGCGCCGCCCACCGATACTTTGATCATTGCAGTAGAGCGCAGACTGTCGGCAGCTCCGCCCCCTTCATCGGTCATCACCTTAAAATGGGGAACCTTGAAATATTCCCGCCGCATGCCCAGGGCTTCCCGGATCACCAGCAGCAGAGACGCTTCCGCATCATCGTAGGAATAGCCGGCCTCCTCTTTCCTGCGCACCGCTTCCAGCGCGGCGGCAACCTGCGGGCTTTCCCGATCCAGGTGGGGAAGAATCCGCGCCATTTTTTCCACCATGGCGGAACGTCCCGACAGGGAACTGATGATCACATTGCGCAGATTCCCCACAGACTCCGGAACAATATGTTCAAAGGAGCGGGGCGCTTTGATCACGCCGTCAATGTGGGTGCCCGCCTTATGGGTAAAGGCGTAGCCGCCTACAAAGGGTTCCCGCTCGTCAAAGGTTCGGTTGGCGGTCTCGTTGATCCGGCGCGCCGTGTCGGTGAGTCTGGACAGTCCTTCTCCGATGCAGTCGAACCCCAGCTTCAGCTGGAGCACGGGGATCAGGGTGTTCAGATTGGCGTTGCCGCACCGCTCTCCGATGCCGGAGATTGTGCCCTGGACATGGACGGCTCCGCTGAGGACTGCGCTAACGGAGCATGCTTCCGCCATGCCCATATCGTTGTGACAGTGAATGCCTACCTTGCAGTCCCGTCCCGTCTGCCGGGATACCTCCCCCGCGGCAGCCACTGCGGCGGCGGACGCCATGCCGATGATATCCGGCAGCATACCCCCGTTGGTATCGCAGAGAACCACCGTGTCCGCCCCTGCTTCCCATGCGGTGCGCAGAACGGACACAGCATAGTCCGCATCATCGGAATATCCGTCAAAAAAATGCTCCGCGTCGAAGATTACCCGCTTGCCGGCATCCCGCAGATAGGCAATGGAATCCCGGATCATGGAAAGATTTTCTTCCTTTGTGGTGCGCAGCACCTTTTCCACCTGATATCCCCAGCTTTTTCCGAAAATACAGGCTGTGGAAACAGGGGCGCTGGCAAGAAGCTTTAACAGCTCGCTGTCCTGTGCCCGTTCGTCTGCCCGGCGGGTTGCACCAAATACGGACAGGGAAGCATTTGTTAGATTCAGTGCTGCTGCCTGCCTCACCCATTCCAGGTCCCGCCGGCAGGTGAGCATTCCTGTTTCAATGCAGGATACCCCCAGCCGATCCAGTTCCCCAATAATTTTCAGTCTGTCCTCCCAGGTGAAGGTGACTGTAGCGCTTTGTTCTCCTTCTCGCAGGGTGGAATCATATATTTCCAGTTTCATGGATGTTCAGCCTTCCTCTGTTTGGGCGGCAACGCATTTGTTTACCGCATTGATATATGCCTTGATACTTGCTTTGATAATATCTGTCGAAACGCCCCGCCCGGAAAAGGATGCGCCGCCGGCGGATATTTTCACCCGGGCTTCTCCAAGTGCATCTGTTCCCTCGGTGACGGCGCGGATGGAATAGCTTTCCAGCGTAATATCGTCCCGTCCGGCGATCCGGTCGATGGCGTTAAACGCCGCGTTAATCGGTCCATCTCCCGGAGCGGCTTCCGTAAATACCTGTTCTCCGTCCCGCAGGGACAAAAGCGCCATTGCTTTAATATGATTGCCGGATTGGATCTGAAAGGAATCCAGAAAGTATTTTCCGTGAAGTCCGTCCAGATATTCGTTTACAATTGCGCCGATATCCTCATCGGTGACGGCGGTTTTCTTGTCTGCAATTTCCTTGAACCGGTGGAACGCCGCGTCGATTCCTTTTTCATCCAGTGCGTAGCCAAGCTGCTCCAGCCGCTGGGTAAAGGCGTGCCTGCCGCTCAGTTTTCCCAGGATCAGGGTGTTTTTGTCCAGTCCAATGTCGGCGGGACGCATGATTTCATAGGTTTCTCGATTGGACAGCACCCCATGCTGGTGAATCCCCGATTCATGGGAAAAAGCATTTTGTCCCACAATGGATTTTCCCGGAGGAACAGCAACGGCAGTGAGAGAAGCCGCCATCCGGCTGGTACGCACCAGCTCTCTGGTATGGATGTTTGTATGGGCATGTAAAATATCCCGGCGCACATGGAGCGCCATCACGATTTCTTCCAGGGCTGCGTTCCCGGCGCGCTCGCCTAAACCGTTTACGGTACATTCCACCCGGGCGGCGCCTGCGCCCACCGCCGCAAGACTGTTGGCAACGGCAAGTCCCAGATCGTCGTGACAGTGGATGCTGACGATTGCATCGGACAGGGCGGGAATCCGCGCATGGAGGCGGCGGATCAGATCGGAAAATTCCTCCGGCGTGGTATAGCCCACTGTGTCGGGAATGTTGATTATGTCTGCTCCGGCGGACAGCGCTGTTTCAATCATCCGGCAGAGAAAGTCAAAGTCGCTGCGGGTGGCGTCCTCCGGGGAAAACTGGACGCAGGGGCAGGACTGTTTCGCATATGCCACGGTGTCCGCCACAGCAGAGAGGGCTTCTTCTTTCGTTATTTTTAATTTATATTGGAGATGGAGGGGGCTGGACGCAAGGAAAATATGTATGCAGGGCTTTTTTGCGTCTGCAAGAGCGGACAGTGCGGTGTCAATATCTGCGCGTACGGCGCGGCAAAGCGCCTGCACGGTGCAGTTTGCAACTGTGTGCGCCACAGCCTGTACAGCCTGAAAATCCCCCGGGGAGGAAGCAGGAAAGCCCGCTTCGATCACATCTACCCCCAGCCGTTCCAGCTGGCGGGCAAATTCCACCTTTTGCTGCACACCCAGGCGAACGCCCGGTGTTTGTTCTCCATCGCGCATGGAGGTGTCTGCTATTTGAATGATTCTGTTCTCCATATGCTCTCCTTATGATAAGGGGTTTGTGCATGCTTCACCGCGCACACACAACCCGGTCTCTGTTTTCTAAATCCTTCAGCACGGTAGGCTTCATACCTGCCCTACGGGCAATTTCGCAGACTTCGTCTGCCTGGTGCCAGCCGATTTCTACCGCTATGGCGCCGCCCGCACGCAGATACCGGGGATACCGGTCAAAAATGCACCGGTAAAAGGTCAGCCCGTCTCCTCCGTCTGTCAGCGCCCGGGCAGGCTCCAGGGATACCTCCGGAGAAACGGACTCCATTTCCTCCGCGGTCACATAGGGGGGATTGGACACAATCCAGTCAAAACTGCCCTCCGGCTCCCATGTGCAGATATCTGCCTGAATCCGCGCAAGCCGATCCTGCACGCCGTGGAGATTTGCGTTTTCCTCAGCGGCGGCAAGGGTGCCCGGATACAGCTCTACTGCTGTGCCCACTGCGTCCTTCCGCGCCAGCAGGGCGGACACGGCGATGCACCCGCTGCCGGTGCATAAATCGGCAAACCGCCCCCCTGTAGGAAGGGAGCGGATCAGAAGGGAGCAAAGAAGCTCCGTATCGCTGCGGGGGATGAGACATTCCGGAGACAGGCGGAAGGTATGCCCCATGAAATCCCATTGCCCCAGAATATATGCCAGCGGCTCCCGCTCGCACCGCCGCTGAACTGCCTGCTCCAGCGCCGGATTTTTGTAGTCCCCGCCGGTAAGGGCTGCCGCCCGGCTGATTTTTTCAAAATGTACGATCAGTTCCAGGGCGTCAAACCGGGGGCTGTCCACGCCTGCGGCGGACAGGCGCGCTGTAATTTCAGGCAGGGTCATTGTCTGTATTTTCTCCGGATTCTTCTGTCAGAACCTCGGGAAATTCCTCCGGCATGGCGTTTTTCAGAGCGGTGATTGCAACCTCTAACTGAGACGCGTCCGGTTCTTTTGTGGTGATCCGCTGCATCCACAGTCCCGGTGCGGACAGAACCCGGGTGATGGGATTGGGATGTTTGCCGGCAAACATGAGAAATTCAAAGCCAATGCCCACGATGACCGGCAGCATCAGCAGCTTTGTGCCGATGATCGCCCACTGGGGCCAGGTGTTCCAGTTGATAAAGCTGGTGACCAATATGGAAATGATCAGGATCACAAAGATAAAGCTTGTGCCGCAGCGGGGGTGGAACCGGGTACATGTTGCCGCGTTTTCCGGAGTAAGCTCCAGTCCTGCTTCATAGCATGCCACAGATTTATGCTCCGCGCCGTGATATTCAAAGGTGCGCCGGATATCCTTCATCAGAGAAACCAGCAGCAGGTATACCATGAAAATGATAATACGGATCACACCGGAAATCAGATTCTGGACAAAGCTGGGCAGGGTGCCGCCCCCGGAGGTGACCAGCTTGTTCAGTCCCATGGTGGCAACATTGGGCAGAATCATAAACAGACCCACGCTGAGGATGATTCCCAGTACCATGCCGATGGTCATGACCACGTTCATCAGCTTGTCGCCAAATTTTTTATCCAGCCATTTTTCAAACTTGGATTCCGGCTGGGTATCGTCGATTCCCAGCATCTGGGCGCTGTCATTTAAGGTGGTAAAGCTCAGCCGCATCATTTCCACCATGTTCACACAGCCCCGGATGAGGGGGATGTTCCAGAACTTGTTTTTCTTTCTTGCGGAAACGAAGGTGCTTTTTTTTAGTGCAATCGTTCCGTCCTCTTTGCGGACTGCAAGCGCCACACTGTCTCCGCTTTTCATCATAACGCCTTCCAGAACGGCTTGTCCGCCAACCTTGCCCAGACGGCAGTTTGTTTCTTTTTTCAATGTGTGCTCCTTTTTTATGTTTCTGTTTGATCGGATGTAGATTTGCAAAGCTGTCTCAGAGGACAATCCCCGCATTTCGGGGATCGGGCGGTACATACGTCTCTGCCGAACAGAACCAATCGGTGGCAGAAGGCGCTTTGCTCTCCTGTTTCCACAAGCTCGGACATGATCTTTTCCGTCAGCAGGGGATTTTTCCGGTCAGCCGGATAAAATCCCAGCCGCCCGCAAATGCGCATACAGTGGGTGTCCGCCACGATTCCCCCTTTGCCGTATACGTCTCCTAAAATCAGATTGGCGATTTTCCGCCCCACGCCGGGGAGAGACAGCAGTTCTTCCATGGTATCGGGTACCTGCCCGCCGTACTCCTCGCACAGGATCCGGGACGCGTCCCGGATGCTTTTCGCCTTTCCCCGGTACAGCCCGCAGGATTTGATCAGCCCCTCGATCTGTTCCAGAGGTGCGTCCGCCATAGCCTGGGGAGTGGGCAGCGCTGCGAACAAATCCTCGCTGACGATATTCACCCGCTCGTCTGTACATTGGGCGGAGAGCCGCGCCATAACCAGCAGCCGCCAGGGATCTTCGCCGGCGTTCAGAGAACACGCCGCATCCGGATACCACTGTCGGAGCAGCTTTGTGATTTCCGCCGCCCGGCGCCGGGCGGCCTGTTTTGATTCTTTCATGACTGTGTATCTCCTGACCCGGTATCATCCGGGAAAAAATATGCGTTGAACAGATCCCGCACAGCAAAGCCGGCGTCTGTTCCCGTTGCACCGTGCTCAATCACGCAGGTGGCTACGATACTGGGATCGTCAAAGGGAGCGAAGGCAATAAATGTTGCGTTATCGGAAGAGGTTTCCGACACCTGTGCAGTACCGGTTTTGCCGCCGATCGCGATGGGATAGTTGACAAAGACCCGGGCTGCGGAACCGTTTTCCGTTACGTCCTTCATTGCGTAGCGCACGGTTTGCACAACGGTTTCATCCAAGCGGATGGAATCAATGATTTTCGGCTCCGCCGTATACAGGGTGTTGCCGTAATAATCTTTGGTTTCTTTTAAAATATGGGCGCTCATCCGGTTTCCGCCGTCCAGCAGGGTGGCCAGATACATACTGATCTGCAAGGGTGTGAACAGGTGGTCGGACTGCCCGATCGCCGCTTGGAGGGTGTCGCCGTCGTACCAGATTTTTCCGTTTTCTTCTCTGTATTTCGGACCTGCCAAAATACCGGTTTTTTCGCTCAATTCAATGCCTGTAGGCTGTCCCAGTCCGTATTTTTCGCAGTATGTGTCGATTTTCGATATGGTGAGCTGTCTGCCGATTTCATAGAAGAAATAGTTGCAGGACACCTGAATGGCTTCGGACACGTTGACAAATCCGTGGGTACGGTGTCCGTATTTCGGTGCATATATCCAGCATTTGGGCTGGTAGTCTGTATAGAATTTGTATTGTCCCTGGTCCTGAATTTCTGTTGTGGGCGTAATCACGCCCTCCTGGAGCGCCGCTGCCGCCACGCCGGGTTTAAAGGTGGAACCGGGGGCATAGGTGCCCTCCAATGCCCGGTTGAACAGGGGCGCGTTTTCATCCTCGATCAGATCCTTATAGGTTTCGGAAAAGGTGGAAAGATCAAAGGTGGGACAGGAAGCCAGCGCCAACACCGCCCCGGTTTTGGCATCCACTGCGGTCAGCGCCCCGGCGTTGGCATCCTCACCGGAATTAGGCGTGCCAGACGCTGCGCCCTTTTGGGCAATCAGGGCGATATTGTCTGCCAGCGCTTTTTCCGCCGCCTTTTGCAGTTCGATATCAATGGTAAGATACACATGCTGTCCTGCCACCGGCTCCCGGCTCACATACTGTTCCAGCACGTTTCCGTAGCCGTCTTCCACAATGGTCAGTTCTCCGTCCACACCGTGGAGGTATTCTTCAAAGGATTTTTCCGCGCCGTCCACGCCGACGACAGCGTCCATGGAATAGCCCAGCTCCTTATAATATTCCGCAGTTTCGGCAGTGATCCTGCCCACCCGCCCCAGTATATGGGAGGCGATTCCGGGAAAGTGGTAGATCCGCTTGGATTCGTTATATACCCGGATCCCTCTGGTGGAGCCTTCCAGAATCCGGCTGATCAGCTCTACGGGGATATCTGTCAGAATGGTGTAGGGTTCTGTGGCAGAAAAATTGTTCAGTTCCATATCCAGACGCAGGGTGAACAGGAGCGCTGCATCCTCAGCGCCATAGTTTTCCTTGACTTTTTTATCTTCAATGGTGATAATTCCGTACCGTACCAAAAGGGCTTCATACGCATCGGCAAGGGCTTCTTCTTCCCAGGTGCCGTCCTCTTCCGGCGGGAAATTCAGATCGGTGATCAGCTTTGTCAGCCGTTTGCCGTAAACGGTTTCCATAAATGCATCATCCAGAGTTACGGTTTCGCCCTCCACGGTGAAGGGATTTTCCGGCAGGGTGAATGCATCGCCGCTGCCGTTCTCCCGGGCAGTTTGTACGATTCGGAGCAGGATGTCGTTGCGGTCTGCCGCCGCCCGGGGCAGACTGCCTGCATCCAGATACAGGTTATAGGTAAATTCATTGGAGATCAGCGCAGTTCCGTTGCAGTCGTAGATATTACCCCGCTGCGCCTGAATGATTTCCTTGCGGGTATAGGTTTTCGGTCCGGAGGTTTCCGTATAATAGTCCTGTCCCGCAATTTGTATGCTGATCAGGCGGGCAATAAAAATCAGGCACACGACGATAAAGAATGCTGCAAGGCACACGTACCGCGCCAGATGTTCCCGTTTGCTCATAAAAACCTCCTTAGTTTGAAATTGGTATATATTGTATCAGGCTCCCCCAGCAGGAGTTCGTAAAGCGAATCTGGCGATTCGCACTTACTTCCATAGCCCCCCCTTTTGCACAAGGGAGCCTTACATAGCTTGTGCAAATCCTTAGTTTTCCGTCCGCTCGGCGCGGGATTTATGGAAGGGCTTCATGGAAAGATACATCAGTCCGTATATACCCGGCGCCATAAGGGCTGTGGAGAAAAATTCCGGAATGACAATATCCAGGAAAATCTCCGCTCCGGAGGCGTTCAGAATCCATGCGGCGCAAATCGCCGTGATGATCGCCCGTCCCCCGCCACAGGCAGCAATATAAATACCCCGCACGGGAATGGAATCGCTCAGATATTCCTTTGCACAGACTCCGCAGAAATATCCCGCAGGCATATACAGCAGAGGAAGCAGAACCGGTCCGGGTGCGCCGCCCACAATATGGGAAAGACACGCGGCAATCAGCCCGAACACTGCTCCCCATTTTTCACCTTCCGATATTGCAACTGCCGCAGTCAGGGAGAGCAGAAGATCCGGCACTGCACCGAAGGGTGCAAATTCCACAAAAAAGGTGGTTTGCAGCATAAGAAACAGCACAAGATACAGTCCGCACACCAGTCCTTTGAGAATGCTTTCTATGTTTTCATATGTGTAGTACCACAGCTTTTGCAGCATATCCTTCAGTTCCGCCGCAAGCGCCTGCCCAAAGGTAGGTGGGGGTGCCGGTTTCCGTCGGCGGGGGGGCTGCCCGGGACGGGGTCTGTTTTCCATAGGCGGGCGGGTTTGTGGTCTCACAGGCGCTGGCCGCTGTCTTCCTCCGGGAATTCCTTGTCCGTTTCCCCGGGGCGGAGCGCCTTTTCTTCCGCCGTTATTCTGTGTAGGCGTCATATTCTGTTATAATCATAAACCGGTCCTCGTCGGACAAGGACGCCGCCGGTTGGATGTACACATTGAGGGCTTGGCTGTATGGATCCTGTTCAATTTCCGTTACGTATCCGATTACAAGCGCCCGGGGATACACGCTGCCGTAGCCGCTGGAGAGAATCCGGTCGCCGACTTCCACATCTGCGTCCGCTCCAAGATAGGACAGCTTGCACAGCCCCTGGGACGCAAGGGAGAAATCTCCCTCTACAACGCCCACTGCGCCGCTGCGTTCTACATATGCACCGATCGCCTGCCCGGATTCCAGAATTGTCACCGCCTTGGACCAGCCGATTCCTGCTTCCGTTACATATCCCACAATTCCTTTGCTGCTGATAATCGGCATATTTTTCTGTACGCCGTGGGAGGTGCCTTTATCCAGCGTATATACGGTCATGTAGTTTCCGCTTTCTCTGCCGGTAACGCCTGCGCTTTCAAATTTGAAATCTGTCCGTTCCCGTTTCAGTTCCAGATAGTCGTAAAGCCATTCGTTCATTCCGGCAAGCTCCTGAGATTTATAAATCTCATCCTGGAGAGAATCAATCTGGGCGCGCAGCGCGTTGTTTTCCGCCACGATCCGATCAAATTCCGTAAAATATGAGGTAAAACCCTCCACTGCGTTTGTTGCGCAGGTGAACAGCCCCTGTATGGGAGACAGAAGAGACATTGCGGCATCCTTTACAACGGAATGGAGTCCCATGGCGCTGAGCACTGTGGGAACAATGGTGAGCACAAGGGTCACTAGAACGATGACGATAAAAAAACGGGTTTTCAGAAAATTACGCACGCCGCCTTCTCCTTTCGCAGCATTTTTCGATATTTATCGGGAGCTTCGGCCCCGGAACTGTACGATATCGTTTGCATCGCCCATACTTTCGATCACATGACCAATGCCAACGGCTACCGAATCCAGAGGCGCTTTTGCAATGGTGGCTTTGATTCCCGTCACATGAGTGATCAGCGCATCCAGTCCGCCCAGCAGTGCGCCGCCGCCGGCAAGCATGATGCCGTTGTCGTAAATGTCGCTGGACAGCTCCGGTGGGGTGTTTTCCAGAGTGGTGCGGATCGCCTCCACAATGTGAAACACCTGCTCGTGCATGGCTTCCCGGATATCCGCTGTGGTTACGTTGATAATCGCCGGCAATCCGTTGAGGAGATTCCGCCCCCGGATTTCCATGGATCCCCGATCCACGCCGGGGTGAACGCTGCCGATTTTCTTTTTCAGCATTTCTGCGGTGATCTCACCGATCAGGATGTTGTATCGCTTTTTGATATAGTTGACAATGGATTCATCCAGCTCGTCCCCTGCAATTCGGAGGGATGTGGAAAGAACAATGCCGCCCAGACTGGTGACTGCCACTTCTGTGGTACCGCCGCCGATGTCTACGATCATACTGCCCTTGGCATCCTCTACCCGCAGTCCGCTGCCGATAGCGGCAGCAATGGGTTCTTCAATCAGTGCAACGCTTTGGGCGCCTGCTTCCAGAGTCACGTCCTCTACTGCACGCCGTTCCACTTCCGTTACGCCATAGGGAATGCACACGATCACCCGGGGATGACTGAACATCGTCGATCCGGCGGTACGTTTGAAAAAGTCCCGGAGCATAGCGGTTGTAAAGTCAAATTCTGCGATGACCCCGTCCTTCATGGGACGCATGGCGATGATGGAACCGGGGGTTTTGCCGAGCATCAGTTTTGCCGCGTTGCCCACAGCCACCACTTTTTTGCTCCGCTGTTCTACCGCTACTACAGACGGCTCCCGTAAAACGATTCCCTTGCCCCGCACGTAAACGAGGGTGTTGGCGGTTCCCAGATCAATTCCGATATTTTTACTCATAATTGTTTTTATACCTTTCCCGGTTTTTCAAGCTATATTTTTAAAGTACAGGGACGATTCCAAAGGCATCCCGCAAAAGGACGGATACCGGACAAATGGGCAGTCCCATAATGCTGTAATAGTCTCCTTCAATGCTTTGTACAAACATGCCTGCCGCTTCCTGAATGCCGTATGCACCTGCTTTATCCAGCGGGGATCCGGTGGCGACATAGGCATTGATTTCCGCTTCTGTAATTTCCCGCATCGTGACCTGTGCGGCAACTGTGCGGGTGACAGAATGCTGCCCCTCGCTGATTGTGAATCCTGTGTATACGGTGTGGGTTCTGCCGCTCAGCATGGACAGCATCTGCGCCGCCTGTGCCGCGTCCCCGGGCTTGCCCAGGATCTTTTCATCCAGGGCAACCACCGTATCAGCGGAAAGGATCACGTGTCCCTCCCCCGCAAGGGCGGCGGTAGCCGCAGCCTTGCGCCGGGACAGCTCCTGCACCAGGTGCGCCGGGGAAAGGCCCGGGGCGGTTTCGTCTGCGTCCGGGGACAGAACGGTGAACCGGTATCCCGCCATAGTAAGAATTTCCCGCCGCCGGGGGGACCCGGAAGCAAGGATCAGTTTTTCAGTCATAATCATACGCTTTCGTAAAGTCTGTATTTTACTTCTTCCCTGTAGAGCCGATACCGCCCCGGTCCGCACCGCCCAGACTGTCCACTGCTTCAAAGGTAAGGGGCGGCTGGTGGCGCATGATCCGGAATTGGCAGATGCGGCTGTCTTCTTCGATTACCGTATCCCGCAGAGCATAGGCGGGCATGTACCACTGATCTCCGTCTCCGCAGTAGGATTCGTCGATCACACCCATATGATTGGTTTGTATGATCCCGAAGTTTTTGAAGGTGGAAGAGCGGGGCACCACATGGGCTTCATAACCCTCCGGGAGGGCGATCGCGATGCCCAGGGGCAGGAGACGGAATTCGCCTGCCTGCATGGTCACCGTTTCCGCAATGCGCAGGTCGATCCAGTCGGATTTTCCGTCGATATACCGCAGTGGTTCTATGCCCGGCTTTAAATATTTTACCCGAAGCTGTACATTTTTTTCTTCCATTGCCTGAAAACCTCATTTTTTCATTCTATAGATCGCACCTTCCGGTGCCGCGCCTTCCTGATATGCCCGGATGATCCGGTCGCAGGCGGCTGCGTCTTCTGTGGTGAACATAAAATGCATCCGCGTGATCCCGGCGCGCCGTACCGCGTCCAGCCGATCCGCCATGTAAACAGGCACGCTGTTCCATATGATATTCCCGCATCCGTGAGCGCAGGTCACGGGAAATGCCGCCCCCCGGCGATCCTGCAAAGTCCCGCCGCCCTTGCCGCAGCTATGGCAGCCGTCGGACACCGCGCACCGAATGGTAAGCATCAGAGGCAGTCTGCCGTATACGACCGCGCCTTTCGGTACGGGGCTTTGAAGATCCCGCATCTGGGGAAGGGTCAGTTCCGGTGAAAGATATACACAGTCCGCACCAGCCCCGGCAAGAGATGCGGCAGTTTTTCCGTTGTATACGTTGAACCGCAGAGACGCACGGGCGGGAATACCCCGCCGTGCCGCTTCTGTAAGCTGCCCCGGCGTATGCACCAATACGTATGGTGCCCCCGCCACTGCCTCCCATATCTCCTCCGATTTTTCTCCGGGAAAGAAGGGGGGAAGCTCTATGCCTGTGTCCTGCATTCGCGCAGGATAGGGTAAATAGATTTCATTGAAAAATGCCCGTGCCAAAGGTGTGATTTGTCCGGGAGACAAAAAGGATGCGGAATACGTCGGCTCCTCTTTCATGGGGGAGGGGATTTCTGCCTTTTGTGTCTGACCCCCTTCCCGCGCCGGGGGAGAAAGCAAGGCTTCCACCGCCATCCGGCGAAGCCGGTTGAGCATGGAGAGAGTAAACAACGCTTTTCCGTCCGATTCATAGGTGAAGGATCCAAGGGTAAAAGGCGTGTTCCCCAGCCGTCCCGCATTTTTGCGGGCGGCGTCTGCATCCGGGGGAGGTACGTCTCCTTTTATAAGGGGCGCGTCTGTATAGACGGTAACGGTTTTCTCCGGGGACGCGGCAGTCAGCGCTGCCGGCGTGCCGGTTTGTATGCGCAGGGTCATATCCAGAATAGCCCGGCGGGATAGTCCACCGTATGCAGGGGGCTGTGTATCGTGAAATTCCTTCAGGGTGCGCACGCCCAGCATATTTTTATAATTTCCCCGGAAATATCCGTCGGTAAATCCGCTGCGGCTAAACGCCGCTTCCAGACGCGCAAGCTCGTCCGGGTTTGCCGCTCGCTTTCCATCCAGCAGGCTGCGATAAACGGAAACCACCGTATATACATATTCCGCAGACTTCTGCCGCCCCTCGATTTTCAGACTGGCGATGCCTGTTTCCAGAATTTCCGGTATATGCTCCGCAAGACACAGATCCCGCAGACTGAGGGGATAGCCGTTTTTGCCCCCCAAGGTGTACGGGAGCCGGCAGGGCTGGGCACAGGATCCCTGATTCCCGCTTCTGCCGCCCATGACTGCGCTCATCAGGCACTGTCCGGAAAAGGACACGCAGTGGGCGCCGTGAATAAACATTTCAATGGGAATGGGGGAACGGCTGCACAGACGGGCGAGGGAGGCCCCGGAAAGCTCTCTGGGGCACACCATACGGGAAAAGCCCATTTTCGCCAGCGCGTCTGCGTCAAATTCCGTATGGGCGGACATTTGGGTGCTTGCATGGAGCTGCACACCGGGGATTTGCTCCCGCAGCAGTGCTGCAAGCCCTGCGTCCGCGATAATAAACGCGTCTGCTCCTGCCTCCCACAGGCGGCGGGCAAGGGGCAGCGCCTCCCCAAGCTGCCGATCGGTCAACCGTGTGTTCAGGGTAATATAAGCCTGTACGCCGAAGGCGCGGCACAAGGACAGCGCCTGCTGTGCTTCGACCTCTCCGAAATTATCCGCCCGCATACGGGCATTGAATGCGTCCGCCCCAAAATAAACTGCGTTTGCGCCTGCGTCAATGGCAGCTTCCAGGGAAGCTATATTGCCGGCAGGAGCCAGAAGCTCGGGGAAATGCTGTTTCATTTATCCGTTGGTTTTGCCCCGGAGCAGGCTTTCGATCTGGCGCAGCTTGTCGCTTCTTTCCGCGGGTGCTTTTTCTTCCGGTGCAGCTTCCTCTTCCTGCGGCGCGTCTGCTTCCTCAGCCTGTGCCTGGGTCATGTCAAGCTGCTCTATACCGTCTTCTTCCTCTGCCGGTTCTGGCTCTGCTTCTTCCGGTTCCCCTTTTCCGCTAAGCATGATTTCCTTCAGCTTTGCGTTTTCTTCACGCAGGCGGCGCAGATTTGCGTCGTACAAGCCGATTTGTGCTTCCAGGTTCCGGATCCGCTTTTCCGCCTTAATCCGTTCGCTGTTTGTATCCAGCGCCACAAGGAGGGCGGCGTCCAGCTTGGAGCAGCGCTTGCTGGCAAGGGTGATTTCCCGAACCTTCTGATCCAGGTCGTTTACCAGCCGCATTACGAAATCTTCCCGTTCGTCGGAGATAATCGCCATTTCCACGTCTGCGATGACAACGTCATATTTTTTCTTATCCATAAATCTGTCCGTCCTTTGATTTTTTGCCGGTTTTCCTTGAATTTATGGGAATTTGATAGTATAATAACGGAAGTACACTTATCTTTCCCTCTGGAAGAACCGGAATATATGTATTCATACCATTATAATATATTATCAGGTGAAATTGAATACATTTCGTAAATTTTTTTAAAAAATGGAGATTTTTATAAAGGAATGGACAACGTACAAAGATGCCGCCGGATCACGGTGAAAATCGGATCCTCCACCCTGACCCATGCAAAAACGGGCAGGCTGAATATCCGCCGTATGGAAACATTGGTCCGCACCCTTTCGGATATTAAAAATTCCGGCAGGGAAGTGGTGCTGGTTTCCTCCGGCGCCGTCACTGCGGGAACGGCTAAGCTGGGCATGGATATCCACCCCCGCCCACTGGATGAAAAACAGGCGCTGGCGGCAGTAGGGCAGACGGAGCTGATGCGTATGTATGAGCGGCTGTTTGCCATATACGGATATCAGGTGGGGCAGATTCTCATGACCCGGGATGTGGTAGACGACCCCAATCGGCTGCAAATCATCAAGAATACCTTCAACCGGCTACTGGATTTCGGCTGCGTGCCCATTGTCAATGAGAACGACTCGGTCAGCAACGAGGGACTCCAGTTCAAAGGAAACGATACCCTGTCCGCCTATGTTGCCATTGTGTGCGAATCGGATTTGTTGGTGAATCTCTCCGATGTGGACGGCATGTATGACAGCGATCCCCGCAAAAATCCCGATGCGAAGCTCCTTTCCAGAATAGACGAGATCAACGACGCGGTTCGCGCCTGCGCCGGCGGTGCAGGCAGCGCCCTGGGCACCGGTGGTATGGAAACAAAGGTCCAGGCGGCGGAGATTGCCGGCGCGGCGGGCATTCCCATGCTTCTGCTCAGCGGGAAGGATCCGTCTGTATTATATAACATTATCGACGGGAAAAAGATCGGAACGTATTTTGCAGCATCCAAAAGGAGGGCGGGCGATGCATGATATTTTTGAAAAAGTAAAAAATCTGTGCGGTGAGGCGAAGGCTGCGGCGCCGACATTGGCGCGCGCCAGCGGAGCGGTTAGAAACAGTGTGCTCACTGCCTTTGCAGCATTGCTGCGAAAAGAGCAGGAGGCAATCCTCGCCGCAAACGCAGCGGATATGGAAGCAGCCCGGGAAAGTGGGTTGTCCGCCGCTATGATGGATCGGCTGCTGCTCACCCCTGCGCGTCTGGAGGAAATCGCCTGCGCTATGGAAGCGCTGGTGATGCAGGAGGATCCTATCGGATTGGGCTCGGTGCAGTCCCGTCCCAACGGCATGGAAATCAAGCATATTCGCGTCCCCCTTGGGGTCGTCGGTGTGATTTTTGAATCCCGCCCCAACGTAAGCGCCGATATTGCCGGGCTGTGTATCAAAAGCGGAAACGCCGCAGTACTGCGGGGCGGTAAGGAAGCCATTCGCTCCAACACTGCCATTGTCCGGGTGGCAGGGGACGCCCTGGAATTTTGCGGTCTGCCCCGGGCATGTGTGTCCCTGATTCCCTTTACAGACCGCGCCGGCGCACAGGCGCTTATGGAAATGCGGGGACTTGTTGATGTATTGATTCCCCGGGGCGGCAAGGGGTTGATTCAGAATGTGGTGGAAAACGCCAAGGTTCCCGTAATTGAAACGGGAGCGGGAAACTGTCATTTGTATATCCACCGGGACGCAGACCCGGACATGGCGGTGTCCATTGCGGTGAATGCGAAAACCTCCCGCCCCTCCGTATGCAACGCTATAGAAACAATTCTGGTGCATAGAGACGCTGCCGCAGATCTGCTTCCCCGGCTCCGGCAGGCGTTGGAGGAGCGGGGCGTGGAATTGCGGGGCTGTCCGGAGACGGTAAGGCTGATACATGTAAATCCTGCGGATGAGGCAGACTGGGCGACGGAATATGATGATCTGATTGCAGCGGTCAAGGTGGTGGAATCCATTGAAGAAGCGGTAGACCACATCAACCGGTACAGCACCAATCATAGTGAAGCTATCGTTACAAAGGATATGGACGCTGCATCCTATTTCACCGGCGCGGTGGAGTCTGCCTGCGTATATGTAAACGTGTCTACCCGGTTTACGGACGGGGGATGTTTCGGATTGGGAGCGGAGGTTGGCATCGCCACCCAGAAGCTCCATGCAAGAGGACCCCTGGGACTGAGCGCCCTGACCACGGAAAAGTACATTATCAGTGGAACCGGACAGATCCGGGAGTAAAGGGAAGAAGGCTCCCCCCAGCAAAGCACCACCAAACTATATCAGCTCCCCAGCAATTTTAATCAATATAAAAAGGCTCCCGTGTGAGGATCCACTGCGTGGCTCCATAGGGAGCTGTCGCGATAGCGACTGAGGGATTGTCCTTCTATCGTTTTGGATAATCTGCAAATCAGCAGTCTCCCAAAACAATCCCTCCGTCACGGCAAAGCCGTGCCACCTCCCTTTGCACAAGGGAGGCATAGGTGCGTAGTTTGTCGCGACAGTTCCCTAGGATCAAGCGGCTCCAGCACAAGGGAGCCTTATATAATCTGCACAAACTTACATTGAAAGGACAGGTATAAACATGAAGCTTGGAATCATCAACGGCTGGAACGAAGAAGGGTTCCGGTACGTAAAGGAAAAAGGGCTGGACGCAATTGAATTTTGCGTGAATTACTACAGCGACAGCAAGGCATTTTTGGAAAAAGCGCCGGAGGTGGCACAGCTCAGCAAAAAGTACGGCATTCCCGTAGGCTCCACCGGACGCTGGGGCGCGACCCGGTTGGACGAGGAAGGCAACATCATTGAAAAAATGCTGCGGGAGGATATGGATATCATTGAAGCAGCGTCTATCATAGGCTGCCCGGTGTTCAACTGCGGCTGCAATCGGGTGGAAGCTCTGTCCTACTACGACAATTGCCAGCGCGCGATTGAGTATTTCGGAAAACTGTTGGATTTTGCACGGCCCCTGGGTGTGAAAATCGCTGTGTATAACTGCGGCTGGAACAATTTTGTATATGACGACAAGGCATGGGAAATCGTGCTGGGCGCCCTGCCGGAGCTTGGCATCAAATATGATGTGTCCCACTGCTTTGCCCACGGCGGCGACCGCAACTACCTGCGGGAACTGCGGGACTGGGGACATAAAATTCTGCATTTCCATATCAAAGGCTCTTTGTACATAGACGGCGAGCGGTATGACGATCCCCCGGCAGGACTGGATCAGACAAACTGGGGGGCTGTCATGGATATGCTGTATACCAAGGGATATGACGGCATGCTGTCTATCGAACCCCATTCGGAATACTGGAAAGAGGAAAAAGGCTCCTGGGGCGTGGATTTCACCATTCAGTATATCCGTCCCTATGTGATGCCGGACGGGTACACCTCCAATGAAACCCCCTATTTCCCGTAATATGGTAAGTGTAAAAAATGACCGATTCTCTTGCATTAAAGAGGAAAATGTGGTATCCTAATACAAAGAAGCGGTAGAATAATCATGCAGACAGCCGGAGTTTTCTCCGGCTGTCGCGGTTTGTGTTTGAGAGGGGCGGAGCAGCGTGCCGATTTTTGAATATGAGACAGAGGAAAAGGAACCCTGTGAGGGGCTTGCTGTAATTATAGAAGTGGAAAGTCATCAGCGGGACATAGGTGGTGAAAGTCTGTTCAGCGGCGACACGGAAGCCTGTGATTGCGGTGACATGGAGGAAGAAGCCACCCCCTACGGGCAGGACGGCGGCGTGTATACCCTTGTCAGTGAGGGGACGCTGTCCGTTCAGGATGGGTTGATGCAGCTGACCTATGTGGAAACGATCGGGGAAGAGGAAGACGCCGCACCTACAAAGGTGTGTATTGCTTTTCCAAAGGAAAGCGGCAGTCATGTTACAGTCAGCCGCAGCGGAGATATGAATACTGTTTTTTCAGTAGAACCTGGTGTACGGCAGTACAGCACCTACGAAACGCCTTTCGGGCAGGTGGATCTCTGTGTGATTGGGAAGAAAGTCGAGAATCATATTGGAGAAACCGGCGGTACCCTGCGGTTGGAATATGCAGTGGAGCTGCGGGGAATGACCACCCAGCGTACAAAAATGATGATTCGTGTGCGTCCTGAAAATAGGGAAACACAATCGTAGAAAGGCTCCCTTGTGTAAAGTGGGAGAAAGCGTAGTATGATGACAGAAGCAGCATTCCGCAAGGAAATGAAAACCGGGCTTGCCGGTGTATATTTGTTTTACGGTGAAGAAGATTATTTAAAGCGGTTTTATGCCGGGCGCGCCCAGTCTCTGACCCTGTCCGATGATGAAACCCTCGCCGCTTTCAACACATACAGCATGGGCGCAGACGCTCCCGATTTGGAGGATTTGCAGGAGGCTGTGCTGGCGCTTCCTGTCATGGGGGACAAGGTATTTATTCAGTATATGGCAAATTTAAACACCCTTGGCGCGCAGGGGCAAAAACAGCTTATGGAGATCCTTGCGGCGGTGGATCCGGACAGTACCGTGTGCCTGCTTACCCCCCCTGCCGGGGGATTCGATCCGGGCAAGCCGGAACGGGGCAAGCCCTCTCCCCTGTATAAAAAACTGGAAACCGTTTGTACAATGGTGAATATGGCAGCCTATCCGCCGGGTGAGCTGAAAAAATGGATGGCGCGCCGGCTGGAACGGGCAGGCGTTTCCATAACAGAGCAGGCAGCTAACGCAATGCTCCAGCGGTGCGGAAAGAATATGTATGTGCTGTCCGGGGAGTTGGACAAGCTTGCCGCATATGCCGGGGCAAACGGAATCCGTGCATTGGAGCAGTCTCATGTGGATTTCGTCACCTGCGCTGTGGAAGAAGAGGATGCCTTCGCCCTTGCAAACGCTGTTTTGGCGGGAGACCGGGGACGGGCGCTTGCCGTTTTGTCTTATTATAAGAAAAACCAAATCAGTGCCGTTGCCGCGCTGGCGTCTGTATCGAAAGCTATTTGCGATATGCTGACGGTCAGCCGTCTTGCCGCTGCGGGACAGGATCAGGCGGCAGTCGCGTCCGCAATGAAAATGCATCCCTATCGGGCAGGACTGTATCTTTCCGCTGTGCGGGGTATGGAGCCGGCGCGCCTTGCCGCCGCCGCAGGACGGTGCAGGGAAGCGGATGTGCTTCTCAAAAGTACAAAGCTGGATTATATTGCTCTGGAACGGGTGATTTGCACGATTCCTTCCAAGAAAGGGAGTGTGCGTCGTGGATAAAATTCCGATTTCCATGCCGGTCGTGGTAGAGGGAAAATATGATCGAATTAAGCTGTCCTCCATTATTGACGCGACGATCCTTACAACGGACGGATTTGCTGTTTTTAATAACCGGGAAAAGCGGGCGCTGCTGCGCGCCCTGTCCAAAAATGGAATTATCATACTTACAGACAGTGACGGCGCCGGCGGGTTAATCCGCTCCCATATTCAGTCCATTACAGAGCCGGATAAAATATACAATTTATATATTCCGCAGATTGCCGGAAAAGAAAAACGGAAGAAAGCTCCTTCCAAGGCAGGAACCCTCGGCGTCGAAGGAATGGACGCGGCACTGCTGCGGGAGATGTTTGAGAAGTTTGCAGACCGACATGCAGCTCTGGAAAAACCGCGCGATCCTATTACCAAAGCAGATTTTTTCGTGGACGGACTGACAGGCAGGGAAGGCAGTACAGCGCGCAGAAATCAGTTGTGTATGCAGCTGTCTCTTCCCCAGGATATGACGCCTACGGCATTGCTTGCAGCCGTCAATCTTCTGATGAGCCGGGAAGAATATCAGGCGGCGGTAGCGCGCCTGCCGGAAGGATAAATTTACAGACTCCCGGGGAAGCTAACGAAAGAATATAAAAAAGGAGCAGAATCATTTGATGAAGCGGCTTTTATTGAAATATCAGCATCTTCTGATGTACACTTTGTTCGGCGGGCTGACGACGGCCGTAGATTTGATTGTATACTATATTCTATATAATTTATTTGCCGTTCATTATTTAGCTGCACAGACAGTCAGCTGGGTGGTTGCGGTTTTGTTTGCATATTTTACGAATAAACGGTATGTGTTTGCAAGTAAAGCCCGGGGCCGGGCAATGCTTGTGGAAATGATCAAGTTTGTTTCCGGACGATTGTTCTCTTTTGGTGTGCAAACTGTATGTCTTGCTCTCCTTGTGGAAGTTGCCCATTGGGGCGAAAACATCGTGCGTCTGCCGGTACTGGTGATTGTTACGATTCTCAATTACGTTGTCAGCCGGGTGCTTGTGTTTGACCGGCAGCGGGACGCAGAACCTAAGGAAGCGGCGCGCCGTTAGGCTTTCCAGTTGGAGCTGTTGCATAGCACCTTATTAGCCTCCCCCCAGCAAAGGGGCATGGCGTAGGCATCCACCAAACGCAAAGGCTCCCTTGTGTTGGAGCTGCGAAGCAGCTGCGCGGGAGTCCTATTTCATCAATGATACAATCCACAGAAAGGCATGGTCTATAATGGAAAGAAAATTTTTGCCGGTAACGCCGGCGGAAGTGCGGGAGACCGGTCGGGACGTGCCCGATTTTGTATATGTGTGCGGGGACGCCTATGTGGATCATCCCTCTTTTGGCGCTGCGATCATCTGCCGGGTGCTGGAGGATGCGGGCTTTGTGGTAGCAATGCTCCCCCAGCCCGATTATAAAAGCTGTCAGGCAATGAAAACCTTTGGAAAGCCCCGACTGGGCTTTTTGGTATCCAGCGGGAATATTGATTCCATGGTGAGCCATTACACTGTATCAAAGAAAAAGCGCACCTATGATTATTATTCTCCTGGCGGCAAGGCGGGGCTTCGTCCGGATCGGGCGGTGATCGTATACTGCAACCGGATCCGGGAAGCGTTCGGAGACGTTCCCATTATCATCGGCGGGCTGGAAGCATCCCTGCGTCGGTTTGCCCATTATGATTATTGGAACAACGCGGTGCGCCGGAGTATTTTGGTGGACAGCCGGGCAGATATCTTATCCTACGGTATGGGCGAAAAATCCATACTCCGTATCGCCGAGCTTCTGGACAAGGGCGTTCCGGTGAAGAAAATCCGGGACGTGCGGGGTACGGCGTATCTGTGCAAAGCAAATGAAGAAATCCATTATCCCAAAGTGGAAGAGACCTTTGACTATGATCAGCTCAAAACGGACAAATCCGCTTATGCGAAGGCGTTCGCGATCCAGTATAAAAATAATGACGCCATAAGCGGGAAGGCGATCACGGAATATTACGGCGACCGGATGCTGGTTCAGAATCCGCCTATGCCTCCTCTGGAGCAGGAGGAATTGGATCATGTATATGCACTGCCCTATATGCGCGCTGTGCATCCTATGTATGATCAGGACGGCGGCGTTCCCGCCATTTCGGAGGTGAAATTTTCGATTACCCATAACCGGGGCTGTTTTGGCGGATGCAATTTCTGCGCTCTTGCCTTTCATCAGGGACGCAGTGTACGCAGCAGAAGTATCGAAAGCGTCCGCCGGGAGGCGGAGCTGATTGCAGCTATGCCGGACTTCAAAGGATATATCCATGATGTGGGCGGACCCACGGCGAACTTCCGTCATCCTGCCTGCAAGCAGCAGCTGGAACGGGGCGTTTGTCAGGGGAAGCGCTGTCTGGTTCCCACCCCCTGCAAGCATTTGGACGCGGATCACAGCGAATACATAGAGCTGCTCCGGGCAGTAGAAGCGGTGCCCGGTGTAAAAAAGGTGTTTATCCGCAGCGGAATCCGATTTGATTATATGTTACAGGACAGCAGCGATGCATTTTTCAAAAAGCTTGTACAGGATCATGTAAGCGGACAGCTGAAGGTTGCGCCGGAGCACTGTACCTCCCACGTGCTGGGATGTATGGGAAAGCCGGATATCCGTGTGTACGACCGGTTCCGGGAGAAGTTTTTCCGTCTTACAAAGGAGGAGGGAAAGGAACAGTATCTGGTTCCGTATCTTATGTCCAGTCACCCCGGCAGCCGTTTGTCCGATGCAGTGGAACTGGCGCTGTATATCAAGCGGATCGGACTGTCCCCCGAACAGGTGCAGGATTTTTATCCCACACCCGGAACCGCTTCCACAGTGATGTATTATACGGGAATGGATCCTCTGACCGGCAAAAAGGTGTATACTGCAACAGATTATAAGGAAAAGCAGATGCAGCGGGCATTGCTTCAATATTGGAAGCCGGAAAACCGCCGTCTGGTCATGGAAGCCCTGCACCGGTGCGGGCGGGAGGACTTGATCGGATACGGTCCGGACTGTCTGATCCGTCCCAGCCGGAGCGGAAATCAGAAACAATCTCAAAAGAATAGCAAAAAGCCCGACGGGCGCGTCCGTCGCAAAGGGAAACGGTAGAGGGATCACGAAAGGGCTCCTTTGTGCTATTGCGCACCATTCTTTAAGCCTCCCTTGGGGGGATCTGCGGAGCTCAGACTGAATTAGGTCCCCTTGTGCAAATCGCCACAATTAAAAGCCTCCCTTTGCACAAGGGAGCCTTAAGATTTGGTGTAGTTTTCCTCTTATCACAACGATTCATCCGATCGGAGGCGTTCCCATGGAATACAAAAATACAGTGCGCGGACGGTTCATCGACCGTCCCAATCGGTTTATTGCTCATGTGGATGTTGGGGGCGAGAGGCTTGTATGCCACGTAAAAAATACCGGTCGCTGCCGGGAATTGCTTATCCCGGGAGCAGTCGTGGCGCTGTGTCCTGCCCAAAGTCCTGCACGGAAAACCGCATGGGATCTCATCGCAGTAGAAAAGGCGGGCAGATGGATCAACATAGATTCTCAGGCGCCGAATCTTGCCGCCGCTGCTTTTTTACCCACCCTTTTCCCAGGAGCAGAAATTCAACCGGAATATAAAATCGGGCAGTCCCGTTTGGACTTTTTCATAAAAACAGGGGAGGATTGCGTATATTTGGAAGTGAAAGGGGTGACATTAGAGGAAAATGGTGTTGTCCTGTTTCCCGATGCGCCTACCCAGCGTGGCACGAAGCATGTGCATACTTTAACCCGACTTGCACAGGAAGGGCACAGAGCGTGTATCCTTTTTGTGATCCAAATGAAAGATGTAGTATACTTCACGCCGAACCGGCGGACGGATCCGGATTTTGCAGCTGCGCTGGAGGAAGCTGTGGCAGCGGGGGTAGAGCTTTTGGCGATGGATTGCCGGGTTACAGATTGTTCGATGATCATTGACGCGCCTGTGGAAGTTCGTCTGTTTACCGACAAAGCTGAATAATAATAAAACAATCGTTTTGACCTTCTTACAAGCAGACAGCACCGGCTTTTTTGCCGGTGCTGTCTGTGATATGAGTGGATTCAAATTTATAGAGCAAACAGATCGCTGATTATATCCTGTGCGGTGCATGGCGTTACAGTTCCTCTGCTGATAATATCGAAGATATGTTCTGCTTCCGCCGGGTTTCTGGTAATATCCGGCAGATGACATTCTTCTGTACGGGTGCCGCCGCAATCTACCTTTGTAATGTTAAGAGAATACTTTGCGGTATGATGATATTTGTTTGGCGGGAGAGGATCTTCGGTCAGATGATACAAAAGGATAATATCACCTGCAACGCGCTTTGTTGCTGTGCGGGTTACTTTTTGCAGCCGGTGTTTAAGCAGTGTTTGTGTCATTTCTGACCGTCCTTTCCTGGGATTTGAGAAAATTATAACAGTGGTTCGGATTTGAAGATTAAGGCAGTGTAAAAACCGTCGTGAAAATTATTGCTTATACTACAGCGTTCGACATGATACGACCCAGCAAAATAGCGGTAAAATCTGGGCTTTTGAAGGCTTTCCAAATTTTAGTGTGGTAAAGTGTTCATTTTTGACGAAGTAACAAAATTTCTATATGTTGTATAGATTACACAGTACAACTACTTCAAACCACAATTTATAGTGGTAAATATATTTTTATAAAAATTGCCGTTAGTTTTGGGAATGCAAATGGAATCACAGATAAAAATATTTAATTGGATATTCAAATTTAAAAAAATAATTATTCACAAAAACGACATAAAAATGTGAGAGGCGCGTAAATACGGGTAAAAATGCAATTTTCCGGTACGCCGCTTTCAAACTTTGGAAACAGCACATAGAAAGGCAGGAGTATACAAATGGATAACAGTGAGCGGTTTTTAAATCTGTACAGGGATTTGGAGGAAGTACTCAGTGTAAAGTACCAGACACGGTCTGGAGCAGTGCATCGGTTCGGCGGAGGAGAAGGCAGCCGGTGGCAGGAGGAGCTGAATCTGTTCCGGGAAATGCGCAATCTTTTGTCCCATCACGGGAGAATCGGGGAAGAGGCACCGATGCAGCCGTCGGAGCCAAGCATCCGCATTTTAGAGGAAATTTTGGAATATGCAAAGCATCCGCCGGCGGCGCTTTCCATTGCAACACGTACAGATCAGCTATACTGTGCGAACGGGAGCGAGCTTGTGACCGATTTGCTGAAGGAAATGGAGCAGCGGGGATTTTCCCATATTCCTGTAGTAGACGAAAAGCGACGGCTCACCGGCGTTTTCAGCGTAGGCTCCCTCTTTACCCATACAAGAAACAAACCGGAACAGCCGGTTGCAGGCATGCGGGTACGGGATATGGAAGCAGTGCTTCCTCCCCGGCAGCATGTTATGGAAAAGTTTTATTTTGTGGATCAGGATGCGTCCTGTTATGAGATTAAAAAGCTGTTTCAAAAAAGGGATGCGGGCAGCCGGCGGGTTGCCGCAATATTTGTAACGGTCGGCGGAAATGAAAAAAGTCCCATTATGGGCATGATCACCCCATGGGACGTATTGCGGGCGGAAAAATGAGGTAAGGGTTCCCCAGCAATTTTAACCAATATAAAAAGGCTCCCTGGGGGAGCTGGGCAGCACACCAATATAAGAAAGGCTCCCTTGTGTAAAGGGAGCTGTCGCGAAGCGACTGAGGGATTGTCTCGTTAAGTTGCCGATTTGTAGATTATTCAAAATGATAGCATAACAATCCCTCCGAGTTTTGCTACGCAAAACCCACCCCCCTTTGCACAAGGGGGGCTTTTTGTTTGGTTGCCTCCTCGCAAGGGAGCCTTTTTGGATGTTGATATTGCTGTGGAGCCTTTCTACTGCTGCGATGTGTTCAAGGTTTTGTCCATCCAGTTCCAGCGCTTTTCAATAAAGGTTTTCAAATATTCCACTTGCCGTTCGTGGGTGTTACACAGTACGACTGCTTCCGGCTGCATGCCCACCCGAGCAAACAAAATATCCCATACTGCAAAATTATCATCCGCCGAGGGGGCGGTAAGACGGTATCCTTCCTCCAGAGCCGCCCTTGCTGTCTCCAGCAGCGGAGCCTTTATCTCGTTCCAGCGATCCCGCAGCTGCGTCACGAACGCGTCATCCCGCATAAGCTGACACATCCAGTTGTAATGCACGTATCCGCCGTCGTCGGTCAAACATGCCCATTCCTCATACCGCTGTAAATCTGCCACGCTATTTCCAAAGGCTAAATCAAAGTCCCAAACCTGAGACATTTTCAGCTTTTGCCCTGCTCCTTTGGTCATAAAAACGCTTCGCCGGAAGCAGGAATCTGCGTTGTAGGAAAGCTCCGTCATGATAAACCAGTCGATCAGGGAGGGAATATCAATATAATTTTCATAGTCCCCCATCACTTTTACTGCGCCGTCGGTCATATTGATATAATTTTCAATATAAGTCAGCGTTTGCTCGTCTGCACCGGCAGGCTCCAAAACGCCGATATTGCGCAGTATGGAGGAGGAAAATACAGGATGCCCGCTGTCCCGGCTCACGCCCAGCTCCAGCAAAAATCCGGTATTTACATTTCCTGCGTCCTCATGAATGTACAGCCGTCCCTGTCCCTTTTCTACCTGTTGTCCTAAGGTATAAACCCCCACATATTCTCCGTTTAAAAAAACGTCCACGGGATATTGGGTGGCATAGCAATCCATGTTGTCCAGCACCTTAGCGCATTCCAGCGCCACATAATTGCGGATGAGACTTTTGTCTGCAAAATTTGCAAGAAGCACCCAGGTTTTTTCGCTCTCCATCCCCAAAACAGACTGGGATTCTTCAAATTTGATTTTGTAGGGCTTTTTTTCCGCCCATTCCCATGTGGTGTTGCCCCGCCCACGGATTTTTGCCGTGCTGGCTTCCAGAGAAGGCAGACCGGCAGAAAAGTCGCTTTCAATAGAAATTGTGGCTCCCACATATTCTTCTTTCGAGGTGATCGCCGCGCCGCCCTCTGTTTCAATGTGTACCACCGGCATTTGCAGGGAGCAGTTTGTTTCTATATAGTAAAGTGAGGTGCCTGCCCTGTCGGATACTTTCATATAGCAGCCCATGGGATCCAGCAGGTTTACTGTGCCGTCGCTGTTTACACTGCCGGCAAAGGATACGGTGCAGTCCGGGGAAACAGATACGGTTAGAGAAGCATTTTTCAGAGCGGAAGGGGAGAGGACGCTGTCCACCTGCGCTCTGTATACAAAAGGCGCGTCCTGCGCGGTTGTCCAGCGGATATCTGCTGTGGTATATGCATTGTTTGCCACTTCCAGGGTGATCTCCGGCACAGCAGAGCAGGTTCCGCCAAGGGTATATCCCGAAAGGATTTGCCCGTTATAGTCCCGGAGACGGTAAAGCAATGCCGCTGTGTGAAGGGGAGGGCAGTTTTCTTCCCAAATCAAAGAACAGTTCGGAGCGTCCAGAAGGATTTTGTCCAGAGGGAATGCTCCCTCCAGTCTGATTTCTCCGGTGGAATCTGTTTGTATTGCGATCGGTGCATCCAGCACCGCGCCGTTCAGGGACAGGGACACAGGAATCGAAAAGGTGATTTTCCGATCCACCGTAAAAGCTTCAAGCCGGATCGTCGTACCCGGCGCAGCGCGTTCAAAGTCCGTGCCGGCTGCCAGCGTTTCCAGTTCTTCCATAGAAGAAACGGTAAGTGTGCCGTCCAGAGACTCCCCATTGAGAGACGCGGCGGCAACGGTTAAAGGAATATTTTCAGGGGTGAGGGAATCCGGCACGTTGATATCACATTTCGGAGCACGGGCATAAAAGCCAGAAGCTAAAATGCCGCCGGACAGGGAAAGGGTGCCGGATTCGCCTGTGACAAAGGAAACCGGACCTTTGACCGAGAGGGTGTGTCCGTCTGTGGAGAGAGACAAGGGTTTTGTTATGTACAACGGGTTCTCCAGTGTAATATCTTGCAGCAAGGTAATATCCGACGCATCGGAAACGGCTGTCTCCAGCCCTGCCGGGGAAAGGATATATGCCTGATCCGTCCCTTCCTGCATCATGCGGATGCCGCCATTCAAATCCGCTTTTTCGGAGAGAGATACAGAAGCAGAATCGGAGCTGCCTGCGGCCGCCGTGAAAGTAACAAACCCGCCTTCTGCGGCGTTTGTGTACAGGCTGACGGAAGCTTCCCTATCTGTATTATTGTAAAAGGTGAGTTTTACATCACCGGACAAAGCCACCTGTCGGAGGGCGGGACCTTCCTCTGTGGAAAAAAGGAGGGTATGATTTGCATACAACCACAATCCGTTACCTTTGTGCCGGTCGCAGGAAATAAACAGGAGGATACACGAAAGCAGCAGGGTGAGAAGTCCTGTCGATACAATTTTTTTGCTCATATGCATCCTCCTGAAGGTTACGAATATACTTCATTCTATCACAAACTGGTGGGGCTTGCTACCAAAGAGGATGAAAGTTTACAAAAGAAAATTCTGGAAAAGTCTGCCTATCCTTTACACATCCATATCCTCTGCCACGGAGAACCCTTCTTCTTCCTCATATAACTGCATCAGCTGATCTTCCACGTAGATTCGCTGATCCTCTAACTGGGCGGCCTTGACATAGTCCGTGGCATCCTCGCCGTACAATCGGTCTGTAATCTGGGCAAGCTCTTTTTCCAAACGGACGATTTCCCCAGCCACCTTCCTGCGTCGGGCTTCCTTGCGTCGCACCGCCGCCTGTTCTTCCTTCTTTTTCAAATACTGTTCCTTGCCGCTGGGAACCGCCGCAGGTGTTGCCGGGGCTTCTTTCGGCTGGGAAGAATCTGCTGCGGCGATATATTCGTCATATCCCCCCCTGAAATCCCGCACCGGATTTTCCAGAGACAAAATTCTTGTTGCAAGCCGCTGGATAAAATACCGGTCGTGAGACACAGCGATGACAGTGCCTTCAAAAGCTTCCAGTGCATTTTCCAGCGCCTCTCGGGAGGGGATATCCAAATGGTTGGTAGGTTCGTCCAGAATCAGTACGTTTACCTTGGATAAAATCAGTTTTGCAAGGGTCAGCCGGGCGCGTTCTCCCCCGGACAGAACCGATACGGTTTTTTCCACATCCTCTCCCCGGAACATGAACACGGCAAGAATGGAAAAGAGTTCTTTCCTGCCAATAGTGGGATATGCGTCCCACAGCTCGTCCAGCACCGTTTTGTCCGGCGACAGGTTTTGGTTTTCCTGATCGTAATATCCAACCTGCACATTGTAGCCGAACTCCACCCGTCCTGTCCGTGGCGTCAGCTTGCCCAGAAGAGTTTTCAGCAAAGTGGATTTTCCGCAGCCGTTGGGGCCTGCGATAATCAACCGCTCTCCCCGCTTTACGGAAAAGGAGAGATCGGAAAACAGATTTTCACTGCCAAAGCCCACTGCCAGCTTTTTCACATCCAATACGTCGTTGCCCGAACGGACAGCCTTGGAAAAGGCAAACTGTAAGGTTTTGGGGGCGTCCTCCGGCTTTTCCACTTTGTCCATGCGGGCAATGGCTTTTTCCCGGCTTTCCGCCGCAATGATATTCCGCTCCCGGTTCCACCGGCGCTGCTGCTCGATATATGCTTCCAGCCGGGCGATCTCCCGCTGCTGGAGTATGTACTGCTTTTCCTGTGCCGCGCGCTGCTCTTCCTTTTGCTTTTTATATGCCGTGTAGGCGCATTTATACAGCTTTGCCTTGTGATTTTCAATATCCAGGGTTTTGTTTGTCACCCGGTCCAGAAAATACCGGTCGTGGCTGACCAGAAGCAGTGTCTTTTTATAACCTGCCAAGTGCCCCTCCAGCCAGGTCATGGTTTCAATATCCAAATGGTTGGTGGGCTCGTCCAGAATCAGAATATCCGGCTCCCGGAACAGAAGCCGGGCAAGGGCAAGCCTTGTCCGCTGTCCCCCGGACAGGGTAGTGATGCTCCGGGAAAATGTGTCCTCATCGAACCCAAGCTTTGCAAGGAGACTTTTGCACCGGGATTTGTAGTGCAGACCGCCCGCCTCTGTAAAGCGGGTGTTCAGCCGTTCGTATTCTGCGCTTAGAGACAATAGCCGCTCCTGTGGTGCAGTTTCCATTTCTGTCTCCAATTGAGCAAGCCGGGCTTCATCTCGACAAAGCTCTGGAAACGCCGCGTACATTTGGGCAAGGACGGTGTCGTCCCCTTCCAGCACCTGAAAGGAGTCATCCTGCCGCATCATGCCGATCTGTTTGTCTTTGGCAAAATATACGCCTCCCTCATCCGCTTCCTCCATACCGGTGATCAGCCGGAGCAGGGTCGTTTTGCCGCTTCCGTTTACGCCTACGATTCCCAGACGGTCCCCTTCTTCTATAGAGAAGGTGACCCCGGACAGAATCCTGTTTGTTCCAACACTGTAAGACAGGTTGCTCACACTCAATGCGATCATAGAACTGTATCCTTTATCATTTCATAAAAAAGGGTCTGTGTCCGTGGACGCAGACCCTCGTTTTAAAGACTTCGTGTGTTATTTCAGCGCCGTCCTCCGCCGGCACCCCGGCTTCCGCCGCCTCCAAATCCACCGAAACCACCGCCTCTGCCGCCGCCGAATCCGCCGGAGTGTCCTCCGCCAAAACCGCCCGGGCGAGAGCCTCCTGGTCTGGGGCCGGGACGCGGACCGGGACCCGGTCCGTAGTGGTGATGATGGTGGTGATACCCTCCCCAGAAGGGGCGCCCGTATCTGTATCGGTAGCCGCCGCCCGGTCCGCCGCAGGAAAAGCAGGAGGAACGGAGCAGAGCAAAGAGCACGACCGCGATCACAGCAAGGGTGATCAGCAGTCCGATGATTCCGGAAAAAATAGCGCCGATTACACTGCCGGCTGTTCCTGTGCTTCCGCCGCCGGCAGGACCTGCCGCGGGACCGGAGCCGTAACGGTAGGTAACGCCGTCCCAGCTTTCTGTGTCAATATTATAGATTTGTTCCAGCGTTTCTGTCATTTTCTCGCAGAAAATGCTTGCGGCTCTGTCATACTGTTTCCCGTCGAAGGCGCTTTCCATACCGCTGTCAAAAATCCGCTGGAGCACGGCGGAGGTGACTTTTCCTTCCAGTCCGTAGCCAAGGGCAGCCCAATACTTGAAGGTGGAGATTTCCATTACGAACAAAACGCCGTTGTTTTGCTCCTTATCGCCGATTCCCCAATGGTTGAACAGATCGTCTGCATATTCGCTCAAATCGGAATAGCCGGTTTTGTTAACAGCAACAATCACAATCTGCGCGCCGGACAGAGCATACAATGCGTTGGACGCCTGATTGATCTGCTGTTCCGTCTGGGCGTCGATTACGCCTGCCGGGTCGTATACGCAGGATGCGGGAGGATCCGGCAGCTTATCGGTATCGGCTGCACAGATTTGCAGGGTGCCGCCAAGGAGCAGGAATATGCTTAAAATCAGAGCAAGGGATTTTTTTGCAGCAGTATACATGCCGGTAATGTCCTTTCAAAGTAGATCAGTCAAACACAATCGCCGCATCTTTCGCAAAAAGGGAAGCGGGGAACAGATCTGTCAGCTTATTGTATTTCTTTGCCGCCTCGTTGTAGGCATCGTATTTTTGCAGGATAGAAATATCGCTGCACACCGCCATATGGGCTGCACGTACATCGTCCTTATAGTTTCCCGAGGTCAGCAGCCGATTATACAGGGTTTCCGTGCTGCGTTCAATGATGGTATATTCGCAGCTAAGTGCTGTAGGACTGTTTCCGTGGTTTTGCATTTCCTCGGCTGCCCGGCGCAGTGAAGCGCAGCTATCGTCTTTTTCCAGCGTCTGCTCATACAGATCGGCAAACAATATACTGTGATATGCAAGATCCGACAAGGTAGCGGACACAGTTTCTCCGAACCGGTCTTTTTTTGTAAATTCCTTTTCCACCCGTCCTGCCTGGACAGCCACGCTGCGCCATGTTCCGAAAATCGGTGTGATCAGAATGATCACGGCAAGAATGATACCTGCACGGACTCTATTTTCCAGAAAAAACTTCATATTAAAAGGATTCCTTTTCCGGGGGATTATTTGTTATTTTGCATCAGCTTTGCACGCAGCTCGCCTTCGATACGACCCAATTCCTTTTCTGCCTCTGCCCGCTTTGTTTTGCCTTCCGCCTGGATCCGCTGGACTTCATCCAGGGTAGCGATCAACTGCTGGTTTGTATTTTGCAGGGTTTCCAGTTCAACGATGCCCCGCTCCGATTCTTTTGCGATGTCAATGGAGCCTTGCTTTAGAGTTTCCGCGTTCCGGCGCAGCAGCTCGTTGGTCATGTCGGTGACAGCCCGCTGGGCTTCCATTGCCTGATTGGAATGCTCAATTCCCAGAGAAAGGATCATCTGGTTTTTCCAAAGGGGGATGGTAGAAACGATAACGGATTGGATTTTCTCCGTCATCAGGGTATCGTTGTTCTGTACCAGACGGATCTGGGGAGCCATCTGAATGCAGATCATTCTGGTCAGCTCCAGATCATACAGCTTTTTCTCAAATCTGGTCAGTTGGGCTTCAAAATCATTTACAGCCTGGGCATCCTCCGGCAGACCGGATTTTTCCGCCTTTTCCCGGAGTGCCACCAGCGTGGTTGCCCGCTCTGCTTCCAGCTTTTTCTTGCCTGCTAAAATGTACATCGTCAGTTCCTTGAAGTAGGCAAGGTTCATTGCGTACATTTTATCCAGCATGGCAACGTCCTTCATCAGCACGATCTGATGCTGTTCCAGAGATTCTACAATACTATTGACGCTTGCTTCCGCAGAGTCGTATTTTGCCTTCATTGTAGCAATTTTATTTTTCTGCTTTTTGAAAAATCCCAAAAAGCCCTTCTCATCTTCATCGGCGGTGATGCCTTTCAGCTGGGTCACAAGTCCTGCGATCATATCGCCAAGCTCGCCGAAATCCTTAGTTTTAACCGATTCCAGTGCAGAATCGGAAAATGCGGAAATTTTTTGCTGGGCGGCAGCGCCGTATTGCAGAATGGCAGAGCTGTCCGTCACGTCGATTTTCTCTGCAAAGGCTTCTACTACCTTCTTTTCTTCTTCTGTCAGTGCGGAATCATTCAGCTCCTGGCTTTCCGGCTCCGCTTCTTTTACAGGTTCTTCTTCCTGGGGTGCGGCAGCGGCTGCTGCGGTCCCAAAGGGATCCAGTGTCAGGGAAGGAATCTGCTCGTCAAAGTTTTGGTTATCCATATTACTCTCCATTCCGCCGCCATGCGGCATACTGTTTACTTGATTTTCAGTCGTCTGCCAGTCCGTCCTGGCGGAGCATCTGACTGAGTACGTCTATATCGGTAGAAATATCTAAATCATCATTTTTATATAATGCGTCCAGCTGCTTTTTCAAGGCGCTGTCGATTCCCGCGAACGCGTCCTCGATTTTTGTTTCTATTTCCGCAAGGGTCTGCATTTCTTCTGCGTTCCCACGGGACTGTCCCAGAAGAAAGATATATTTATCACACAGCTTGCGTATGACTGGAAGATAATACCCCGCAAGTCGGCGGCAGCTTTGAAAATCGGAGGGATCTGCCTGAAGATTTTTTACAATCTTATGCAGTGTTGTGCTGACAGACTGAATTCTCTGTGCAAAGGGCGCACGGCTTTCCGGCAGCAGCTCTGCCGCGGCAGTTAAGTGAATCGCCTCTGCTTCAATCTGCACGCACAGCGCGTCTGCATCCGTGTTGCCGGAGGTGGGGCGGGGCGCATCCACATATTCTTTATATTCCGGTGCAATCACCCAGGTGATCAGCCATGCGGAAAGACTGACAACTGCTACAATTAAAATATCCGCGGTTCTGTATATGGGATAGAACAGTCCGGCGAGCACCCAGACTGCTGCGCACACCCACATAGGCAGCGCAGATTTCTTTTTTATGCAGATTTTTTTATCGGAACGCGCATTTTTCATACCTTTTCTCCGACCTCCTCCGAGGATTTCAATACAACCGAATCAGACAGTGCAAGGGAAAGAAACCTGCACAGTGCATAAGCCGTCATTCCAAAGCAGCATGCAAGCTGGGAGGGTGCCATATTATATCCGGGAGTTTCCGTGACGAGTCCCAGAATGGCGCTGATGGAAACAGTACCGCCGATGATTACTGTGAAGATCAGGGAAAACAGATACCGGCAAAAAACGGATTTTCTTCCCAGAGACAGACCGGCTGTGGCAGTGAGAAACAGCATGAAGGAAATATACATAAGCTGATAAATGATTTTGACAGGGCTGTTTGTAGCGGAGTTTTCATCGAAATATATGATAAATAACTGCGCAGCCGCATAAAAAGGCGGAAAGAAGGAAGAGCAGACTGCCAGCGAGCTGTTCCGTGCTTTCCCGGGCGCAATATCACAGATCAGATAAAGGATAAAAAGCAAGGCAAATATATTGGACGACAATAACAGACACCAGTATGGGAGCGGATGTCCCCAGTAATGCTGGGAAGAGGAGGTGCCTGCATGGAACAAGCTCAGCAGGGTGGTGCCCATATGCCACAGCAGGGCGATGATAAGCACCCCGGAAACAATTTTTGTATACATGGGAGTAGGAATGCGGGATCTTTCCGGAACGGTTTTCCTGAAAAGCAGCCAGGATCCCGCGGCAAGCACTACGCTGGCTGCCAGCACAGCATAGAGAAGTCCTGCTTTGACAGAACCTCTTTCAAAATAGCCAAGCTTTGACGAATAGTCGCTCACAATGGCAAGAGACATACAAAATGCACCGAGGACGGCGAGCAGCACCGCGCCGCACAGGAGATAAGCCAAAATCGTTTTTTTATTTTTTACCATAAAGAGCGCCTTCCTCATGCCAATCAATTTTTTACCTATTATATAGAGTAACACAAATCCGGGTTTAAATCAATATATTTTATGAAAAATTCGCAGGAGAGGTAAAAAGCCCCCCTTGTGCTACACCAACTTAAGCCTCCCTTGTGTAAAGGGAGCTGGCTCCGCAGAGCGGAGACTGAGGGATTGTCCTTACTATCATTTTGAATCATCTTCAAATCGGCAGTTCACGCAAACAATCCCTCCGAGTTTTGCTGCGCAAAACCCACCTCCCTTTACACAAGGGAGGCTTAAGTTGGTGTTGCATAAGGGAGCCTTTCTTTTCGCAAACTCCTTTATCTTGTGCCATTTCCGCACCCAAACACAACATATATAAAGCTTCGTCATAATGCACAAATAAATTCGCAAAAATTCTATAAAAATTTCCGAAATTTCTTTTAAAAAAATTTGCACATCCGTTGCAATACAATGGAAATTATGGTAAAATTACAAGGCTTGATGTGCGATGAAACGGAAGGTTGCCGCCCTTTTTGCTACAGAGGACGGGGAATTTCCGTGGAGTATGTCCGTTTTGAAAACGGGCGAAGCGAACGCGAGCGCAGGCGGGCAGTCGATGTGTGTAAGACTGACCTGCGGATCTCTGCACTGCTCCGGCAGGGCGGAATGTGTCCGGATGAAAAGTACGGCGGATTTGTGGTTGCACCGCCGGAGTGCTTTTTGATCCGGTTTCCTTCAGGAGATCCTGGAAACGCCCGGGAGCGTGTTCGTCGCCTCGGCAAGTAAAAAAATTTAGGAGGCAAAACAGTGGCAACAAAGATCAAGGTTCGGCTCAAGAGTTATGAGCACACGCTGGCAGACAGCGCAGCAGCTAAAATTGTGGAAGTTGCAAAAAGAGCAGGCGCACAGGTTTCCGGTCCGATTCCCCTTCCCACAGAGAAGGAAATCGTAACCATCCTGCGTGCAGTACACAAGTATAAGGACAGCCGCGAACAGTTTGAACAGCGCACGCACAAGAGACTGATCGTCCTTGAAAACGCTGATGCAAAGGTTGTTGAATCCCTTCTGGGTGTGGAACTTCCCGCGGGCGTTGAAATTGAAGCGAAAGAAGTAAAGTAAGCTTTTATCGCGAAACAGCCGATTTTCCCCGTACAGAACGGACGCCCGGAAAAGGCGGACGCTTGATGGCGGAAAGGTCAAGTTGGCGGCTGCGGCGTGGCTGCCGCGCAAAACAAAAGACGTCAACCAATAACCTTATTTGGAGGAAAAAATGAAAAAAGGAATCATTGGAAAGAAGCTGGGCATGACCCAGATCTTCGCTGAAAACGGCGCTGCGATCCCTGTAACGGTGATTGATGCCGGTCCGTGTTTCGTTGTACAGAAGAAAACACAGGCTACCGACGGCTATAGCGCAGTACAGCTCGGTTATGAAGACATCCGGGAAAAGCTGGTAACAAAACCCCGCGCCGGACACTTCAAAAAAGCAAACGTGCCCGCAAAGCGGCACCTGAAAGAATTCCGTCTTGAAAACGCTGAAGAAATGAACGTGGGCGACGTAGTGGCCGTCGATACCTTCGCCGCAGGCGAAAAGGTCGACATCACAGGCATTACAAAGGGCCGCGGATATACCGGCGCAGTAAAAAGATGGGGTCACCACATTTTAAGAATGACACACGGTACAGGACCGATTCACCGTCAGGTGGGTTCCATGGGCGCATGCTCCACTCCGTCCCGTGTCATGAAAAATAAAAAGATGGCAGGACAGTACGGTAACGAACAGGTAACCGTTCTGAATCTGGAAGTTGTTAAAATCGATGCGGAAAAAGGACTGATTGCCGTAAAGGGTGCCGTTCCCGGCGCTAAAGGCGGAATCGTATTTATCCGTGACAGCGTGAAAGCATAAGGGGAAGGAGGAAGAACAAATGCCAGAGATTAAAGTAGTAAACATGGCAGGTGCCGATGCAGGCACAATGAAACTGTCTGATAAAGTGTTTGGCGCAGAGGTAAAACCCAGCATCCTCCATTCTGCTGTAAGAATGTATCTGCTGAACCAGCGCCAGGGTACCCAGTCCACTCTGACCCGTACAGAAGTATCCGGCGGCGGCAAAAAGCCCTGGAGACAGAAGGGAAGCGGACGTGCAAGACAGGGTTCCACCCGTTCTCCCCAGTGGACACACGGCGGCGTAGCCCTTGGTCCGAAGCCCCGCTCCTACCGGGTGACAATGAACAAGAAGACAAAGCAGAAGGCACTCTTCGGCGCATTGTCCGCAAAGGTAGCAGGCAGCGAACTGATCGTAGTTGACCAGATCGCAGCCAGCGAATACAAGACCAAGGTAATGGCGAAAATGCTCGGCGATATCGGCGCGGCAAAGAAAACCCTTGTTGTGCTTCCCGAGGTAGACTGCAAGGTGATCGCAAGCCTTCAGAATATCGAGGGCGTAAAGGTTGCACAGTACAACGCCATTAACGTATACGACATACTGAACTGCGATTCCCTGGTTGCCAGCAAGGCTGCTGTGGAGAAAATCGAGGAGGTATACGCGAAATGAAATTAGCACAGGACATTATCTTGAAGCCGATTATCACCGAGAAGGCAATGGACGATATCTCCATGAAGAAATACACCTTCAAGGTAGACCCGGACGCAACAAAGCCTGAAATTGCAAAAGCAGTGGAAGAGCTGTTCGGCGTGAAGGTAGCGGCTGTAAACACAATGAACATGAAAAGAAAACCCAAGAGACTCCGTTACAGCAGCGGTTACACCGCAGCATGGACCAAGGCGATCGTAACACTGACCGCTGACTCCAAGACGATTGAGTTCTTTGAGGGAATGAACTAAGGGAGGAGTAGAAAATGCCTACAATTAAGTATAAGCCTACGACGCCGGCAAGAAGAAATATGTCGGTTTCCTCCTTTGTGGAAATCACAAAGAAGACTCCTGAAAAAAGCCTTCTGGAAGTAAAGAAAAAGCATGCCGGCCGTAACAGCTATGGCCGCATCACCGTTCGCCATAAGGGCGGCGGAAACCGTCAGAAATACCGTGTGATCGACTTCCGCCGTGATTCTGATAAGCCCGCAACTGTAATCGGCGTTGAGTACGACCCGAACCGCTCCGCTTACATCGCACTTGTACAGGACGATGCAGGCAAAAAGAGCTATGTGCTCTGCCCCGTGGGCGTAACCGACGGCACTGTACTTCACAACGGCGCAGGCGCAGATATCAAACCGGGTAACACCCTGGAAATCGCGGATATCCCTGTCGGTACCTTCATCCACAACATCGAGCTGTATCCCGGCAAGGGCGGTCAGCTGGTTCGTGCAGCAGGCACCCAGGCACAGCTCATGGCAAAAGAAGGCTCCATGGCACAGGTTCGTCTGCCTTCTGGCGAAGTGCGTTATATCCGGATGAACTGCAAAGCAACCATCGGTCAGGTGAGCAACATCGAACACGACACCGTAAAAATCGGTAAAGCAGGTCGTAAGCGTCACATGGGTATCCGCCCGACCGTACGCGGTTCCGTAATGAACCCCTGCGATCACCCCCACGGTGGTGGTGAAGGACGTTCTCCCATCGGTCGTCCGGGCCCTGTAACTCCTTGGGGCAAGCCTGCTCTGGGTTATAAGACACGGAAAAAGAAGAACACAACGGATAAGTTCATCGTAAAACGCAGAAACAGCAAGTAAGGAAGGAGTAAGTTTTCATGAGCAGAAGTTTGAAGAAAGCCCCCTTCGTCGAAGCTAAGCTGTACGCTCGCGTATGCGCTATGAATGAGAAGGGTGAGAAAAAGGTGCTCAAAACATGGTCGAGAGCATCCACCATATTCCCTGAGTTTGTTGGACACACCTTTGCTGTACACGACGGAAGAAAACACATCCCCGTATACGTAACAGAGGACATGGTCGGTCATAAGCTGGGTGAGTTCGCACCCACCCGTACCTTTAAAGGTCACGCCGGCTCCAAAACATCCAACTCAGGTAAGAAATAATTAGGGAGGAAATGTAGAAATGGAACAGACCAAAGAAGCAAGATCCTATCTGAAGTTTGTGCGCATCTCCCCCCGGAAGGTTAAAATCGTTCTGGATTTGATCCGCGGCAAGGATGTGAAGGTAGCGCGCGGTATTCTGAAGAATACCCCCAAGGCTGCATGCGAACATCTCATTAAGCTGCTGGATCGCGCTGTTGCAGATGCAGACAACAACTTCGGAATGGATACAGACAGACTGTATGTGTCCGAGTGCTTTGTAACTCCCGGCATGACGCTGAAAAGAATGATGCCCAGAGGTAAGGGAAGCGCAGACAGAATTCTGAAAAGAACCAGTCACATCACCCTCGCGGTGAAAGAAAAGGAATGAAGGAGGCAAGGAGACAATGGGTCAGAAAGTAAATCCCCACGGCTTTCGCGTGGGAGTCATTAAAAACTGGGACTCCAGATGGTACGCCAAAGACGAAGTGTTCGGCGATACCCTGGTAAACGACTACAACGTAAGAAAATACCTGAAGAAACGTCTCATGAACGCCGGCATTCCGAGAATTGAGATCGAACGGGACAACACCGGCAAAATCCGCGTTTACATTCACTGCGCAAAGCCCGGCATGATCATCGGCCGTGACGGCGCGGAGATCGAAAAGCTGCGCGTTGATCTGGAAAAGATGACCGGCGCACCTGTGTCCGTGAACGTAATCGCAGTAAAACCTGTGGAAATGAGCGCACAGCTCGTTGCAGAAAACATCGCAAGCCAGCTGGAACGCCGGATCGGTTTCCGCCGTGCTATGAAGCAGTCCATCGGACGCACCATGCGTATGGGCGCAAAGGGTATCAAGATTACTGTGTCCGGCCGTCTGGGCGGCGCGGAAATCGCCCGCAGCGAGCACTATCATGAGGGTACAATCCCGCTGCAGACACTGCGTGCCGATATCGATTACGGTTTTTGGGAAGCAAATACCACTTACGGTAAAATCGGCGTAAAGGTTTGGATCTACAAGGGCGAGGTTCTCCCCGAAGTAGCAAGAGTACAGACCGGCGCATCCGAAGAACGCCGCCAGCAGAACAACCGTCGGGATAACCGCGGCAGAGGCGACCGCCGCGACAATCGCGGACGCGGCGACCGCAGAGACAACCGCGGCGGAAACCGTCGTGACGGCGGCAGACCGGGTTTTAACCGCGCAGGCGGTCAGGGTCGGGGCCCCAGAAATAACAGTGAAGGGGGCGCGAAATAATGTTAATGCCGAAAAGAGTAAAGTACAGACGTGTACACAGAGGTCGTATGAAGGGCCGCGCAACCCGCGGTAACAGAATTACCAACGGTACATTCGGTCTGATTGCACAGGAACCCGCATGGATCACCAGCAACCAGATTGAGGCAGCCCGTATTGCGATGACCCGTTACACCAAGCGTGGCGGTAAAGTATGGATTAAGATTTTCCCCGATAAGCCGATCACCGAGAAGCCGGCTGAAACCCGAATGGGTTCCGGTAAAGGTTCTCCCGAATATTGGGTGGCTGTGGTTAAACCGGGCCGCGTAATGTTCGAAATGGACGGCGTATCCGAGGAAGTAGCAAGAGAAGCAATGCGTCTTGCAATGCACAAGCTCCCCATTAAGTGTCGCTTTGCGACCAAGGAGCAGCTTGACAAGGAACTGGAGGGATAAGCTGTGAAAGCAACTGAACTGAGAAAAATGTCGGAAGCAGATCTGGGCACCAAGCTGTTGGACCTGAAAAAGGAACTGTTCAATCTGCGTTTCCAGCACGCAATCAATCAGCTTGACAACCCCCACAAGATTGCGGATGTAAAGAAAGATATCGCGCGGGTTATGACCATAATCCGTGAGAAGAAAGCGTAAGGGGGTACTGACGAATGGCAGACGAAACACGCGCACTGAGAAAGACCAGAGTGGGCAAGGTAGTCAGCGATAAAATGGACAAGACCATTGTTATTGCGATCACCGATCACGTAAAGCATCCCACTTACGGCAAAATTATTAAAAGAACTGTAAAACTCCACGCTCATGACGAGGAAAACGCATGCGGTGTTGGAGATACCGTAAAGGTAATGGAAACCAGACCGCTGTCCAAATCCAAGAGATGGCGTCTTGTGGAAATCATCGAGAAGGCGAAGTAATCTTCACCGCTCCTAAAAAAAGGATATGTCAAAGCGCATACCGAAAAATTCAACAGGAGGACTTGCTATAAAATGATTCAGCAGCAGTCACTAATGAAGGTAGCTGACAACACCGGTGCAAAAGAACTGATGTGCATCCGCGTGCTGGGCGGCTCCGGCAGACGTTACGGCAACATCGGCGATGTGGTCGTATGTGCTGTAAAGAAAGCAGCTCCCGGCGGCGTAGTGAAAAAAGGCGACGTTGTCCGCGCTGTTATAGTAAGAAGCGTTAAGGGACTTCGCCGTGCCGACGGTTCTTACATTAAATTTGATGAAAACGCAGCCGTTATCATCAACGACGATAAAAACCCCAAGGGAACCCGTATCTTTGGACCGGTGGCGCGCGAACTGCGTGAGCACGAGTACACCAAGATCCTGTCCCTTGCACCGGAAGTACTGTAAAGGAGGCACACTGAAATGAAAAAAGTTCATGTAAAGCGCGACGATACAGTTATTATCGTGTCCGGAGACGACAAGGGCAAAACCGGTAAGGTTTTACAGGTAGCACCCAAGGAAGGCAAGATCATTGTCGAGGGCGTCAACATTGTGAAAAAGCATGTAAAACCCCGTCCGCCCCAGGAAAACGGCGGCATCGTAGAGGCAGAAGGCGCTTTCTACGCAAGCAAGGCACAGCTGTACTGCAGCAAGTGCAAAAAGGCAACCCGTCCTTCCGTAAAGATCGACGGCGACCAGAAAAAAAGAGTCTGCGCAAAATGCGGCGCAGAAATTTAAGGGAGGAAAACGTAAATGGCTAGAATCAAAGATTTATATCAATCCGACGTTGCTCCCGCTCTGATGAAAAAATATCAGTATGAAAGCGTTATGCAGATTCCGAAGCTGGACAAAATCGTTGTCAATGTAGGAGCTGGTGACGCGAAGGACAATGGAAAGGTAATTGATACCATCATCAGCGAACTTACCGCAATCACAGGACAGAAGGCAGTTCCTACCTTTGCCAGAAAGTCCGTTGCAAACTTCAAGCTGCGTGAAGGCATGAAGATCGGCGCAAAGGTAACCCTGCGCGGTCAGAATATGTACGAGTTTGTAGACAGACTCTTCAACTTTGCGCTGCCCCGGGTACGTGACTTCAAAGGCATCAATCCCGATGCATTTGACGGCCGCGGCAACTATGCCCTGGGTCTGAAGGAACAGCTTATCTTCCCGGAAATCGAATATGACAAAATCGATAAGATCCGCGGAATGGACATTGTGTTCGTAACAACAGCAAACACAGACGCTGAAGCAAGAGATCTGCTCAGCATGCTGGGCGCACCCTTTGCAAAGGAAGGAGCAGAGAAGTAAGATGGCTAAGAAAGCGATGGTTCTGAAACAGCAGAAGAAGCAGAAGTTTTCCACCAGAGAATACACACGCTGCAAAATCTGCGGACGTCCCCATTCTTACCTGCGCAAGTACGGTATCTGCCGTATCTGCTTCAGAGAACTTGCTTATAAGGGCGAAATCCCCGGCGTTCGTAAGGCAAGCTGGTAAGTAAGGACCCCGGCGCCGACGGCGCCACCCATCCCCACGGATAGGAATTCACGGAAGAATTAACCGTCTGTGTGCGGCCGCACAGTGCGGCAGCAAGAAATTATACTTGCATGACAGGAGGAAAAAACAATGCAAATGTCAGACGTAATTGCGGATATGCTGACGAGAATCAGAAACGCAAGCAACGCAAAGCACGATACCGTAGACATCCCCGCATCCAACATGAAGAAAGCAATCGCAGATATTCTGCTGACTGAGGGATACATCAAAGGTGTCCAGATCATCGAGGACGGCAAACAGGGTGTGATCCGCGTGTCTCTGAAATATGAGGCAGGCAAGCAGAAGGTCATTCACGGCCTGCGCAGAGTATCCAAGCCCGGTCTGCGTATCTATTCCAACTACGAGGATATGCCCAAGGTTATGAACGGTCTGGGCATCGCAATCGTATCCACTTCCAAAGGCATCATGACCGACAAAAAGGCAAGACGTGAAAAAGTCGGCGGCGAAATTCTCGCCTTTGTATGGTAAGAGAGGGGGAGAATTGATATGTCAAGAATAGGAAGAGAACCCATTACCATTCCCTCCGGCGTTGAGGTTACTCTGGGCGCAGAAAACGAAATCACCGTAAAGGGCCCTCTGGGAACTCTGTGTGAGAAAATGCACAGCAGTATGACCATTGCCCGGGACGGCGATGTGCTGACTGTTACCCGCCCCAACGACGATAAGGAAATGAGAAGTCTCCACGGACTGACCCGCGCACTGCTGTTCAACATGGTGCAGGGCGTAACCCAGGGATATTCCAAGAAACTGGAAATCAACGGCGTAGGCTACCGTGCTGAAAAATCCGGCACAAAGCTGAACCTGAAGCTGGGCTTCTCCCATGACGTGGTTTTCGAGGAAGGCGACAGCGTAACCTTTGAAGTACCGGATGCAAACACTGTTATCGTTAAAAGCCCCAGCAAGCAGAAATGCGGGGAGATTGCAGCGCAGATCCGGAAGAAGAGACCGCCGGAACCGTACCTTGGTAAGGGCGTGAAGTATGAAACCGAGCGTATCCGCCGCAAGGCCGGAAAAGCCGGTAAATAATGAAAGGAGGCGACAGGTATGGTAGCAAAACGGGACAAAAATCAGCAGCGGCTGAGAAGACACCGCCGTGTGCGCGGTAAGATCAGCGGCACAGCAGCACGGCCCAGGCTGTGTGTATACCGTTCCAATAAGAACATCTACGCACAGATCATCGACGATGTGAAGGGCGTAACCTTAGTCTCCGCATCCACTGTAGAAGCAGGCTTCGAGGGTACAACCAGCAATAAGGAAGCAGCAAAGAAAGTGGGTCAGAAGGTGGCTGAGAAGGCACTAGCAGCAGGAATTGAAACAGTTGTATTTGACCGCGGCGGTTATATCTATCACGGACGTGTATCGGAGCTGGCAGAGGGCGCAAGAGAAGCAGGACTGAAGTTCTGATTTTCCCCCTCCCCGGAAATCCGGTTTGTACACTGTTTAATTAACTTCAATTAAACAAATTCAAGGAGAAAAGACATGGCTAAGAATTTTGACGCATCAACCGTGGAGCTTCAGGAGCGCCTGGTTGCTGTAAACCGCGTGTCCAAAACAGTAAAAGGCGGACGTATTGCCCGCTTTGCAGCCCTGATGGTTGTCGGCGACGGCAACGGTCACGTAGGCTTCGGCCTCGGTAAGGCTGCCGAAGTGCCGGAAGCAATCCGCAAAGGCATTGAGGATGCAAAGAAAAATATCATCGAAGTACCCCTGAACGAAACCACCATCCCCCACGAGGTGCTTGGTGAGTTCGGCGCAGGCAAAGTATTGCTGAAGCCTGCCGCAGAAGGTACCGGAATTATTGCAGGTAAAACGGTTCGTGCAGTTGTAGAACTTGCAGGCGTAAAGAATATCCGTGCAAAATGTCTGCGTTCCAACAACCCCACAAACGTAATCAAAGCTACCATCGAGGGTCTGAAGTCTCTTCGTTCCGCAGAGCAGGTAGCAAAAACCCGCGGCATTAGCGTGCAGCAGGTTACAAAAGGCTGAGGGAGGGTAACGAAATGGCAAAAGTAACACTTTCAAGAAGCCTGATCGGAGCAAATCCGAAGCAGAAAGCAACTGCTGCATCTCTGGGTCTGAGAAAGATCGGAGACAGCATCACCCATCAGGACGGCCCCGTGCTGGATGGAAAGGTCAAGGTGATTTCTCACCTTGTAACCGTGGAGAAGGCGTAAACCACTCCAGACAGAAATATGTGCACCGAGGAAGGCGCACAAAAAAAGAATGATTTCAACGTAAGGAGGAAAAACCATGAAGCTCCATGAACTTTCACCGGCACCAGGATCTGTAAAGCAGGTATGGCGCAAAGGCAGAGGCCCGGGAAGCGGCAACGGCAAAACTGCCGGCAAAGGCCACAAGGGTCAGAACGCCCGCAGCGGCGGCGGAGTACGTCTCGGATTTGAAGGCGGACAGCTGCCTCTTTATAGAAAGCTTCCGAAAAGAGGCTTTAACAATATTCGTTTTGCAACACAGTATGCTACCGTTAACGTAGGCACACTGAACGAAAAGTTTGCAGACGGTGAAACAGTCAATCTGGAAACACTTCTGGACAAGAAAATTGTCCGCAAGGGTCTGGATGGACTGAAAGTGCTGGGAAGCGGCGAACTCACCAAGAAATTAACTGTTGAAGCGGCTGTCTTTTCAGGTACGGCAAAAGAAAAGATCGAAGCGGCAGGTGGAAAGACTGAGGTGAAGTAAGATGTTCCAGACGATAAAAAACGCTTGGAAAATCGACGACTTGCGTCGTAAGATCGTATTTGCACTGTTTATTCTGCTCCTGTACAGAATCGGCGCACAGATTCCCGTGCCGTTCCTGACAGGGGATCTTGCAGCAAGTATGAATACGCAAACGGCAGGCTCTATCCTGCAATATCTGAACATCTTGTCCGGCGGCGCGTTTGCGCAGGCAACCCTGTTTGCACTGGGTATTTCACCCTACATCACAGCATCCATCGTGGTTCAGCTGCTCACAGTTGCCATTCCTCCCCTGGAGCGTCTCGCAAAAGAGGGTGAAGACGGCAAAAAGAAACTGAACCAGATCACACGGTATGTTACCGTGGCGCTCGCACTCCTCACCGCAGTAGGATATTACTTCATGCTGCGCGGATATGATTATCTGACAGACAGAGGCGTGTTTGCCGCTGTTGTAATCATCGCCTGCTACTGCGCCGGATCTTCTCTGGTTATGTGGCTGGCAGAAAAAATCAACGAAAGCGGAATCGGCAACGGTATCTCCCTGATCCTGTTCGCAAACATCGTTTCCCGGGGTCCCAGCATTGTGGCTCGTCTGTGGGCGTATGCTTCCGGTCAGGTGGAAGGCACCGCACAGTGGCTGGGCATCATCATCGCCGTTGCATCTGTTGTTATCGGTATTTTGATGGTAGCGCTGATCGTATTCATCACAAACTCCGAACGCCGCCTGCCTGTGCAGTACGCAAAGAAGGTTGTCGGACGGAAGATGTACGGCGGTCAGAACTCTACACTGCCCATTAAGCTGAACAATACCGGTGTAATGCCGATTATCTTTGCAAGCTCCAGATCAACAAGA
>CANTEM010000002.1 GCA_947652805.1 uncultured Clostridia bacterium
ATCCCTCCGTCACAGCAAAGCTGTGACACCTCCCTTTACACAAGGGAGGCTTAGTCTGATGTGGTGCGGCATGATTCCCCTTTACTGGGGGAGCCTTTTTGCCAAATCCTAATTTCCCCTATATTTCATGAAAGGAATACCCCCACTATGAAAACAAGCGAAGACGTGATCCGCCCGGGTATGTTCGGCAATTTTGGTCCCAGCGCCGACACCCGACGGATCGAATTCGATATCAAAAACTCCGCCGCCGTTTGCAGTGAAACTCCTGTAGATATGGTATTGGCAGGGGACTCTATTATCCATTTCTGGGATGAAAGCATCTATTTCAAAGACAGAGGCGTGGTGCTGAATCGGGGCATCGGCGGGGATCAGGCCCAGGTACTGGAACGCCGTTTGGAAGCAGACGTGATCCAGCTGCATCCCCGGGTGTGCGTTCTGATGATCGGTATCAACAACACATGGGCGATTCTGGACGGACCGAACTGCACCGACGGATTTTATGACGAACAACTGATCTGCGGCTGGGTGCTGCACTTGAAAATGTGCTACCAGCGGATGCTCCGCGCCCTCAAAAAAGCAGGGATCGCGTGCGTGTTGTGCTCCCTGCTTCCTATGAACGATCCCGTGCCTACATATCTTGCCCGCAGCAGAGCGGCTGCCCGCGCCAACCAAATGCTGCGCCGTCTTGCGGCAGAAGAAAGCTGCGCCTTCGCCGATTTCTATGATGCCCTTACAGGAGCGGACGGAGAAACCCTGAACTCCAGTCTCTCCTGGGATGGACTGCATCCCCACCATGCAGGATATTCCATCATGACGGATATCCTGAATCCGATTCTGGACACACTGTTATGAAGGTACTGATTGCAATGAGCGGTGGGGTAGACTCCTCTGCCGCAGCGCTGCTTCTGCGCAAAGAAGGATATACCTGTGCCGGCGCTATGATGCGGCTGTATGCCCCGGCAGGGATTCAGACTGGTGAGCAAGACGCCGCCAATGCTGCGGCTGCCCTTGAAATGCCCTTTTTCGTTTACGACATGCAGGAAGACTTTCAAAAATGGGTCATCCAGGATTTTATAAACGTATACAAAGCCGGCGGCACGCCCAATCCCTGCATCACCTGCAACCGCACCATGAAATTCGGTGCATTCCTGGATCAGGCGCGGCAGGCTGGATATGAAAAAATCGCCACAGGACACTATGCAAAAATCGCATATGAGAACGGTCGGTATGTATTATATCAAGCGGATGATCCTGCAAAGGATCAGAGCTATGTCCTTTGGTCCCTCACCCAGGATCAATTGTCTGCACTGCTGCTCCCTCTGGGAACGCGAAGCAAGGAGGAAGCCCGGGAGGCTGCGAGAGAAGGCGCGCTGGGTACAGCGGATAAAAAGGAAAGTCAGGACATTTGTTTTGTACCCGACGGGGATTATGCCGGGTTTATTGAACGCACCCTGGGCAGAACCTTCCCGGAAGGGGATTTTGTAGATGAAGCCGGCAACGTGCTCGGCAGGCACAAAGGCATCATTCGATATACTGTAGGACAGCGCCGGGGGCTGGGTCTGTCCCTGCGGGAACCCCTGTATGTGATCCGAAAGGACGCGGCAAAAAATCAGATCGTTTTGGGGACCTCCGACCGGCTGTTTTCACGGGAGCTGACCGCAGTCCGGGCAAACTGGATTGCCTGCGCGCACCCGGCACAAGGGCTTCGGGTGCAGGCGCGGATCCGGTATAATCAAAAAGCATTCCCTGCCACAGTGACCCAGGCGCAGGGCGATACCTTCCGTCTGGAATTTGACGAACCCCAGCGGGCAGTATCTCCGGGACAGTCCGCTGTACTGTATGACGGCACCCGTGTTGTAGGTGGCGGTATCATCGTATGATCCGCCCCTGCTCTCTTTCTATAAACATCTACAAACCGCGCTTCTTGTCACAAAGTCTCCGTTGTATAAAATGTAAAACCTCTGTTTTTTCTTTCTTTTTTCGTCCAAAAACCTTTACAGAATTTGACACGGGCTGTATAATAATGATATAAAAAACTGCGGAGCCCGCTCCGCTTGTTCTATTTTTTACGGGGGTGCATATATGGCAACAGTACCGGAAATGTTCGGCTGTCATGTTTTCAATGAAAAGGTGATGCAGGAACGTCTGCCCAAAGATACGTATAAACTGATGAAAAAATCCTTCCAGGACGGCAAGCGTATGAGCCTGGAGGTAGCCACCGTTGTTGCAAACGCAATGAAGGACTGGGCTATCGAAAACGGCGCGACCCACTACACCCACTGGTTCCAGCCCATGACCGGAATCACTGCGGAAAAGCACGACAGCTTTATTTCTCCCACAGATAACGGCAACGTCATCATGGAGTTTTCCGGAAAAGAGCTGGTGCGCGGGGAGCCGGACGCATCCTCCTTCCCCTCCGGCGGACTGCGCGCAACCTTTGAAGCCAGAGGCTATACCGCATGGGACCCCACTTCCTACGCCTTTATTAAAGAAGGCAGCCTGTGCATTCCCACAGCATTCTGCTCCTACGGGGGAGAAGCGCTGGACCAGAAAACCCCTCTGCTCCGTTCTATGGAGGCCCTTTCCAAGCAGGCCCTGCGTGTTTTGAAGCTGTTCGGAAACGAAAATGTGACCGGGGTAAAAACCACTGTAGGACCGGAGCAGGAATACTTCCTTATTTCCCGGGAAATGTATGAAGCCCGCAAGGATCTTATTTTTACGGGACGCACCCTGTTCGGCTGTAAGCCTCCTAAGGGACAGGAAATGGACGACCATTATTTCGGAACCCTGAAACCTGCCGTTGCAGATTATATGGCAGATCTGGACGAAACCCTGTGGAAATTAGGCGTGCTTGCAAAAACCAAGCATAATGAGGTGGCTCCCGCTCAGCACGAATTGGCGCCGATCTTCACCACCAGCAATATTGCCGTTGACCATAATCAGCTCACTATGGAAATGATGAAGAAGGTAGCCGACCGGCACGGCATGGTTTGTCTGCTCCATGAAAAGCCCTTTGAAGGAGTAAACGGAAGCGGCAAGCATAACAACTGGTCTATGATCACCAATACCGGCTCCAATCTGCTGGAGCCCGGACAAACCCCCTATGAAAACGCCCAGTTTCTTCTGTTCCTGTGCGCTGTGATCAAAGCGGTAGACGAATATCAGGACATGCTCCGTATTTCTGTAGCAAGCGCGGCAAACGATCACCGGCTTGGCGCAAATGAAGCGCCTCCCGCAGTCATGTCTATTTTCGTAGGCGATGAGCTTATGGAAATTCTGGAAGCCATTGAAGCGGGAACGCCATATGATTCCAAAGAAACGGTACAAATGAAAATCGGCGTGCACGTACTGCCGAAGTTCCCCAAGGACAATACGGACCGGAACCGGACGTCTCCTTTCGCTTTTACCGGAAACCGTTTTGAATTTCGTATGGCAGGCTCCTCCCAGTCTATTGCATCCCCGAATACCATTTTAAATACTGCTGTTGCGGAAGAATTGCGGCTGATTGCAGACGAGCTGGAACCGGCGGAGGATTTCACCAGCGCGCTGCACAGTCTCATTCAAAAAATTATCAAAAATCATAAACGGATTCTGTTTAACGGAAACGGATATGACGACTGCTGGCTGGAGGAAGCCCAGCGGCGGGGTCTGTCCAATCTGAAAACCACACCGGAAGCCCTTGCACACCTGCTGGATGAAAAAAATGTGGCGCTGTTTACCGGACACAAGGTGTTCTCAGAGCTGGAAATGAAATCCCGGTTTGAAATCAATCTGGAAAACTACTGCAAGACGCTGAATATTGAAGCCCTCACCATGATCGAAATGGCGCGGCACGATATTTTCCCTGCGGTCAGCGCATATGCGTCCCAGCTTGCTGCAAACGCTGCATCCAAAAGTGCGTTTGCATCCTGCACCGCGGAGAAAAAGCTTCTGGAAAAGATTTGTACGCTGACAGATTCCTTCTATGCCAATCTGGAAAATCTGGAAGCAGCCCTTGCAGGGACGGAACAGTTCTCTGATTCCAAGCAGCTTGCTTTCTATTATAAAGACACCGTGCTTGCAGCAATGGATGCGCTGCGTGCTGACGCAGACGCCCTGGAGCAGCTTACAGCGGCAGATTTCTGGCCCTACCCCAGCTACGGCGATATGCTGTTTTCTATTAAATAATGTAAACTCCCCCTTCAATGCAAGGGGGAGTTTTTACCTATTCGTATAATAGGAAGGCTTTTTTTGAGCTGCCAATGCAGCTTAAGGCTCCCTTGTTCTGGAGCTGCACAGTGGATCCTGGGGAGCTGGCTCCGCAAAGCACACCACATCAAGCCCCCCTTGTGCAAAGGGGGTGCCGATGCAATCGGCGGGGGGATTGTTATACGATCATTTTGGATAATTTACAAATCGGAAGTATGTGCAGACAATCCCTCCGAGTTTTGCTACGCAAAACCCACCTCCCTTTGCACAAGGGAGGCTTAGGTTGGTTAGAAAACGATTCGCCCCGCGAACTCCGCACAAGGGAGCCTTTTTTGTTTGTGCTATACGACAGTTCCCTATAGAGCCTTTTGATTTTTTCATCCCCCACCACAAAACTTTTTGTAGATGTCTCCGGGATTTTGTGTTAAAATAAAATATCTTAAATAATTCTTAATACTTTCACAGATTGTTTCTTAAAAAGAGATTTGGTATCATACATACAGGAGGTACGGATATGTACAACATTCTGATTTGTGACGATGAGAAGGACATTGTTTCCGCTTTGAAAATCTATCTCACTCCGGAGGGGTATACCCTGTACGAAGCCTACGACGGCGCACAGGCACTAAAGATTCTGCGGGAGAGGGAAATCCACCTTGTGTTGATGGATATTATGATGCCCGTGCTGGACGGCATCGCCGCCACAGCGAAGATTCGTGAGGAAAGCAATGTGCCTGTGATTCTGCTCACCGCGAAAAGTGAGGACACCGATAAAGTTCTGGGACTGAACATCGGCGCGGACGACTACATCACCAAACCCTTTAACCCGGTGGAAGTGCTGGCGCGGGTACGCTCCCATCTGCGCCGATATATGCAGCTCGGCGGTGGCGGGGCAGTGAAAAAAGATGTTTGCACCGTTGGCACCGTCACACTGGATGACAGAGAAAAGCGCGTCACTGTAGACGGGGAAGAGGTCAGCCTCACCCCTACGGAATTTGAAATTCTCCGCCTTTTCATGGAAGCGCCCGGAAAGGTTTTCTCTCCCCGTGACATCTATCAAAAGGTGTGGAACGACGCTCCTATGGGAGCGGAAGGCACCGTTGCCGTACACATCCGCCATCTGCGGGAGAAAATAGAAATCAATCCTGCCGATCCCCGCTATCTGAAAGTGGTATGGGGGCAGGGCTATAAAATGGAGGGCGCTCCTCATAATTAAAAAAGCCCTCCGGGAAGGAAAGCTTATGTATAAAATCCGTTATAGTATCGGGCTGAAAATTTTGGCTGTTTTTCTTTTCGCCGTCAGTCTGGCATTTACAGTCTCGTCTGTCACCGGAGTATTTTTTATGGTATCCGAAAACGTGTATTTGGACGGCGGACGCTCCCTGCAAAAAAACATGTGGGAAAGCGCCCTGCACAGGGAAGCTGCTCGGGCCGCCGATCATGTGTATTCTCACTATAAGGCATCCCTCCGGTCTGATCCCTCCGGCGAGGACGCAGAAGAAATGCTGGAGAGCTTTGAAAAAACCTACGCTGCTGAGGAAACCAATATGCTCTTTTCCATTGAAGCCGAAGGAGAGACTGTCTTCAGCAATGGCATCGGCAGAGGAACCTATGCTGCGGTAGATTTCGACTATTGGGTTTACATGGGCAACACAACGGAAGACTACCAGGACTTTGACACCGAGCAGGAAATGAATGTGTTTTATGAGAGAAACGCGGGTAAATGGAACGACTGGCACACTGAAATTATATATGAAGAAAAGGACGGCTATTACTCTGACGATCCCATATACCGGCTTCACTACACAATTTATGATGAAACACGGGAATCCATACAGGTTTCCGCCAAGGTAGACGATATTCAGGTAATGGATACATTTTATTGGATCAATACCCTGTCCGGCGCCCTCTCCGGTATGCGGTGGGGACTGATCGTTTTAGGAGCCCTATCCCTGGCGGTATATGTGGCGTCTCTTGTGTTCCTGTTCTGCGGCGCCGGACGCAAATCTACTGTGGAGGGGATTGTCCTATCCGGACTGAACCGGATCCCCTTTGATCTGTATTTTGCCGTTGTGATCTTCTGCTGGGTTATGTTGGGCATTTTTATCGGCGAAAGCACATCCGCATTTTCTACTGTAGAATCCATTATCATCATTGGATTTTTAGGTATGGGCATTGCACTGCTGGCGCTGGCGCTCCTTTTGTCTATGGCAGCCCGCATTAAAGCCGGCACGCTGATCAAAAACACGATCCTGTATCGGATGTACGCATTCACCGCAAAATTCTGGAAGCGGCTGCTGAACAGAATTGTCTACATCTGCCGGGGACTGCCTCTGGTGTGGAAGGTGGGCGTGGTGTACGCATTCATCAGTTTGGTTGAATTTATCTATGTATGCAGCACTGCAATAGGATATCTGATCCTTGCCTGGTGCGTGGAAAAGCTGATCTTCACCCCCCTGCTCGCCCTGGTACTGATCAATATGAAGCATTTGAAAAAAGGTGCGGAGGAGATTGCCGATGGAAACCTGCAATATCAGGTGAAGCTTCCGGATCTAGTAGGCGACTTCCGCCGCCACGGGGAAACCCTCAACCGGATCGGAGACGGCATGCAGGTAGCGCTGGAACAGAAAATGCAAAGCGAACGGCTGAAAACAGAGCTGATCACCAATGTGTCCCACGATATCAAAACTCCGCTGACCTCTATTATCAATTATGTGGATCTTTTGAAAAAGGAGGGCATGGATTCTCCAAATGCAGCCCAGTATCTGGAGGTGTTGGAACGGCAGTCCGCCCGTCTGAAAAAGCTGACGGAGGATCTGGTGGAAGCATCCAAAGCTTCCGCCGGTGCAATCAATGTGGTAAAAGCGCCCACCAACGTCCAGGTTTTGCTGGAGCAAACCGTAGGCGAATTTGAAGAACGGTTGTCTGCAAAAGAAATACAGGTGGTTCTTTCCCCCTGTGAAGAACAATGCGTGATCCTGGCAGACGGCAGACTTCTTTGGCGGGTGTTCGACAACCTGATGAGCAACATCTGCAAATATGCTCTTCCAGGCACTCGGGTCTATCTGAGCATGGAAAACACGGGCAGCGCTATCCGCATCACCTTTAAAAACATCTCTGCCTATCCTCTGAATATTTCCGGGGAAGAACTTATGGAACGCTTTGTCCGGGGAGACCGTTCCCGGAATACGGAAGGCAGCGGACTGGGACTGTCCATTGCCCGCAGTCTGACGGAGCTACAGGGGGGCGCGCTGGAAATCCAAATTGACGGGGATCTGTTCAAATCGGTCATTACCATCCCCGCCCGGACTCAGGAATAACCCTATTCCACCAATCCGTATTTTACCTTGATTCGGTCCAGCTTTTCCAGCATCGGCTGGGCGCCGAACCACAAAAACAGTACCGTGGACGCTGCATGGACAGCGTCCATGGGGAATCCGGATATATAATACCCAAGCAGGATTTTCAGATTCAGGGTTTCACTGCCCCAGATCAGCGCCGATGCAGGATTCATAATCCCACCGTATATGAGGAAGGTACAAATCCCGCCGAACACGCAAAGGGACTCCCGGGAACGCAGCAACCAGCCTTTTTTATAAAGCACTCCTGCAAGAAACCCGATAATCCCCATGGCAAACATTTGCCATGGGGTCCAGGGACCCTGAGAAAACAGAATATTTGAAACCAGCATTGTCAGCGCGCCGACCAAAAATCCCGTTTCTCCGCCGAGCGCCACGCCGGCAATAATGGTCAGCGCCATCACCGGCTTGAACTGGGGCAAAACGAAGAACGCCGCCCGCCCGGCAACTGCCAGGGCGCAGAGCGTGGCAATCAGCACCAGCTCCCGTGCCTTTGGCTTTCTTCCTTCAAACACCAGAAAGAACGGCACCATACATTCAATCAACACAGCTAAAGCAGTTATGTAATACTGCTTTTTTTCTATATATACAAGTCCTGCAAACAGGGTCAGCGGAATCAGCAGCAATATAAGCACTGCCGCTGCCACCGTCCGTTTGGAAAGACCGCGCCTTTGTACAGGCGTCTGCACCTGCACCGGCGGGGCGCTCCGGCGACCGAGGAATACTGCAACCAGGGAAAGAAGCAAAATAAAGGCTCCATACCAGAGAAGCTGGTTTTTCCCCATGGCGGTCATGCCGTTTTTGTCAATCAGCTTGCTGAGGTTTTCCGCTCCAGCGGAATATAAAAACACAGCGAGGGCAAGAGCGCCGCTGACAGCCGCACCGATTTTCCGCCACAGGGGCAGTTTTTTTACTGTTTTCTCTGTAGGCTCTACAGCAGGAAAGGACGGAACGCATTCCTCGCTGACAGAAGCGGCAGGAACCGTTCCGCCGATCACGGAAATCACATCCTCCACCGTTACGGCGGCGGACTCCGTTTCCCTTGCCATACGGTTCGCCGCTGTAGTATAAAAGCTGTTGCCGGCGAAAAACGTATCCGGCGGGGCGGCGGTTACAATATGCCCGTCGAAAAACAATCCGCATGTGTCCCCGTATCGGGCACAAAACGCCACGTCATGACTAACCATGATCAAACAAACGCCGCTGTTTTTCAGCCGCTGTAAAATATCCGCTAGGGTTTCCTTAAAAGGAGCGTCCAACCCCTTGGTCGGCTCGTCCAGCAAAAGGATATCCGGAGCAGTGAGCAATACCTTTGCAAGCGCGGCGCGCTGCTGCTCTCCGCCGGAAAGATCATAGGGATGCCGCCCCAGCAGGTCTGCGATCCCGCAAAGGGAAGCCGCCTCCATAATCTGCCGCTCCCGCTCCTCTGCCGCCGTCTTTTTCAGTCGGGGTACATCTGCAAGATCCTCCCCCACCGTGTGTTTCACAAACACTGTCTGGGGATCCTGGGGAAGATATCCCACTGTGCCGTTTACCCGGATCTCCCCCCGCTGGGGCTTCAGCAGTCCCCCAAGCATACCCAGGGTTGTGGTTTTTCCACTGCCATTGCCCCCAAGAATACACAATAGTTCCCCGGCGTGGGCAGACAAATCCAATCCCCGCACAATGTCGGGCGCATCCTTTTCATACCGGAACCAAACCTCATGGGTACAGATCCGCTGTGCACCGAACGTCCTGGGGGCACTGGGTTTTTCCAAAGGATGTATGGGGTGGGTCTGGGTGTAGCGGCGCAGAAATGCTCTGCCATCGTTGACGGTAACCGGGCAGGGAAAATCGCAGTCCACCGCTCCCCATACCCGCATGGCTGCGGGCATGGCGGAAAACATGGTGCTGCGGGTCTCCCGCAGGTATTTACCTACTTCTTCCACGGCACCAACCGTACAAATGCGTCCCTGCTCCATAACTGCCGCCTGGGAGGCATATGCCAAGGCTTCTTCCAGCCGGTGTTCGGACAGCACTATGGTGGTGCCAAGCTCCCGGTTGATTTTCGAAAGGGTGGCTAAAAATTCCGATGCGGCAATGGGATCCAGTTGGGCGGTTGGTTCGTCCAGAACCAGCACCTCCGGCTGCATCGCCATAACACTTGCAAGACTGAGCAGCTGCTTTTGCCCGCCGGACAGGTCGGACACATTTTTATAGTACCAATCTTCAATCCCGAAAAACGCCGCCATTTCCGCAGTCCGCCGGCGAATCGTGGAGGTATCCAGTCCAAGGCTTTCCAGCCCGAAGGCAAGCTCATGCCAGACCTTGTCTGTCACAATTTGATGTTCCGGCGACTGGAGGACGAACCCGATTTTGGAAGCGGCAGTCTGGGGATCCAGCTTTTCCAGAGATGTACCCTTATAGGACACGGTGCCGCTGCGCATGCCGTGGGGCATGAGGGCAGACTTCAAGTGCCGGAGCAATGTGGATTTTCCGCTGCCGGAATATCCGCAAAGGACAAAGAACGCGCCCCGCCGGACCGTTATGCTTACATCCTGTAATGCCGCCTTTTTCTGATCCGGGTACGTAAAGCTCAGGCCTTCGATTGTAAGGATTTCTTCCATAGTGCCACTTCCTTTCTGTCAATATAAATGGGCATACTGCAAAAAACAAAATAAACGGTTGCCAGCACAATTGTGATCGGCTGGATGAGCACTCCCCGTATGCTTGGAAAATACCGCCAGTAAAGACTGCCGGATATGCCGCCGCAAAGGAGAAACAATCCGCAAAACAGGAGAAAACAGAGGGCTGTTTTGTCCCGCTCTGTAAACCGATAGATGGAATACGCCGTCCGGCGCGCGGTGCCGTAGCCCCGGCTTTTCATACTGTCCGCTGTTTCCAGGGCATTTTCCATGCTCCATGTGACCACAATGGAGAAGCAAGCCACTGCGTTTTTGATCCGTTTCAGGAGCGGACCGTTTGCCGTATCCCTGCCCAGCGTCGCCTGCACCTGCCGCACCTGATCGAACTGGGCTTTGAAGCGGGGAACAAACCGCAGGGTCATACTAAGCACCAGTGACATCGCCGGAATGATTCTTCCGAACAGATACACAAATTTATCCGATGTAAAGACTTCTGAAAAACAGGCGAACCACAACAGAACAGCGGCAAGCATCATCCCGGCGGCGCAGCCGTAAACGATACTTTCCAGGGTCAGGGGATTGCCGGTGGGCAAATAGCACAGCCGGGTTTGCCCCGCATGGCTGAAAGCAGGGTTGACAAACGCGGTAATCAAAAACAGGGGCAGTATTCCTCGCAGGATCAGCCCCGCCGCCTTTGCTCCCCTCAGGGTGATATAATACCACACGGCGGAAAGGAGCGAGATCATGAGAAATACCGGATGCATACAAATCATGGAAAAAACAAAAATCAAGCTGAAATACAGAAAATTCACTGTCGGGTGATAGCTCCCGAAAGCGTCCGTATACCCCATAATATTACGCTCCTTTCCTGATAGGTCAGTTTATTGCATTGGCGCCGCCGATATCGGCGCCCAGATCACAGGTATACCGCCATTCTACAGTATCCCCCGGGGACAGCTGATACCGGCTGCATCCGTAGTTCGGATACCAGCTGTTTACCCGGTACATCCAGCCGGAGCCGGAACCGCAGTCAAATTCGTACAAATTATGGATTCCTTCTATATACGCGCTGTTGTACATGGGTGTCCAGGAGGATTCCATATGAATATTATTTTCCCGGCAAATCCGCTGCAAAAGGTCAAATACAGATTCCCCTTCATAAAATGTGACCGTCTGCGCTGCAAAGATGACACCGTTTGTCGGGAGCGCGTCTAGCTTGTCCGGCTCCAAAATTGCAAGATTGTTGAAAATGGAGGAGCATTCAATGGAAAACGTGCAGGTATATTCCTTACGTGTATCTACCGTCTGCTCCTCCGGCTCTGCCGGAAGAGGCTTGCCTGCCGGGACAGGATCCGTTTTATATAGATCCTGCCCCGTGGCGTTGCCATCGGAAATGGGGCTTTGTGTCTGCACCGGTGCCGGAGGTGCTGTTGTTTCCGGAGGCACTTCCGGTTCCAAAGGGGCAGTGGATTCTGTTTCCGGCTGGGTTGTTTCTTCCTCCGTCTCCAAGGCTATGGTAAAGGTACCTGTGTGCACCTCGGGTGAAAAATTCAAAATGCTGTGTTCGCTGCCTGTAATTTCCGCTTGACATACTTCTTCCCCCCTATTGCCGTCCTCAGTAACCGCATATACCAGCGCGTGGGGCGCCTCCCAGCGTTCGTTCAGATAAATGGAAAGAACAGGAAAGAAGCCGAAATCCTCCCCGGAAAGATACCGGAAGGTAATTTGTTCCCTGCCGGCTTCTGTAATTTCAATACCCAGGTTTCTGTCCTTCGCTTCGTCAATATCACTGCCGAAAACTATCCACGTATACCGGATTTCCCCTGACTTTCCCACAAATGTGCCCGCCTTGTTTTCCTGCATGAGGGAATCAAAAACAGATGCCTTGATTATACCGCTTTCGGGAATCTCCACAGTCGCCGCCAAAGTCAGGGGGCTGCTGTTCAGGGATGCGCAGCTGCACAGTCCTGCAATACAGATTATGGCGAGAAACAGGCTTAATATGTTCTTCATAAAATCCTCAAAGCTGCTTTTCTTTGGATTTATATAAGGCAGTTAGCACAAATCCCGCGGCGGACAAAAGAAGCACGCCTGCATATACGAAACAATCGTCTCCTGTAGGGGGACTCTGCACAGCCTTGTCCTCCGTCTTTTCCGGAGATGACCCTACTTCCGGCGCGTTTGTTGATACCGGTCCAGTCTGCACATCGGTGGTTTCATCAGAAGGCGCAGTTGTTTCTCCGGTAGTATCCTCCGGCGGGATTTCCTCCTGCTCCCAGGGGAATGTTACATCCCGCATATCGTACAGGCTTGTCTTATTTTCCACAAAACGGTAGTATGCAGCAAGGGCGTAATAGCTCTGCTCTGTCGCCATACCGTTTACACCGCCGCCCATAACGTGGCTAAACCCGCCGTCCACACTGAACGCTGCCAGCGCGTCCAAAACGGAACAGCCGTTTTGGATGAATCGGGGGTCTGTCCCGGGATCAATTCCAAGAGCCGTCAGTGCCACAATTACCTGTGCACAGGATTCGCTGTTTACAGAACCCCAGCTGCCATATCCGCCGCCGTCTGCCTGGAGCGCAGACAGGCGATCCAAAGCGTGATCCACAGCCGCGTTCACCGCTGCGTCTGTGCTGTAATAAGGCGCCAGCGCCTGGAGTGCCATTGCTGTGATATCCGGGTCAGCGCTGGTTCCGAACAGCGCCCAGCCGCCGTCTGCAAGCTGTGCATTCAATATAGCGGATATCAGCGATTCCCGTGTCACATCACCGGCAGGGATTTCGTAGTTATGAGAATCAAAAGCAATGAGCGCCCAGACAGGACCGTTGAGTCCCTGCTTTTTTACATAAGCCAGATCGGATAGACCCATAAGCAGATTGTGTCCGTCCACATCGGTCACATCACAGCCCATGGCGGTCAGCGCCAAAATCACCCGGGCGTTATCTGTAGATTTTGCCCGGTGCAGCTGCTGTTTATCATTGATATTTTCTCGTACATACTGAACCACATTGTCATAATATCCGGCGGGAATGTCTCTACCGCTTCTTGCAAGTCCAATTACCGCCCATTCCCCGCCGGCGCTGCCCACAATCGGTGTGCCGAGAGAAGCGATATAATCGCCGGTGGCTTTATAGATGCTTTCTAACTGCTCGGCTTCCACAGCCATAACAGGGGTTATGATGCCCAAAATAAGTAAAAATGAAAAAATCAGCGCGCTCACGCGTTTACATACTTGTCCCTTCATAATAAATCACTCCTTTTTACGTTTCTTTCTCCTGTGAGATGTTTTTGGGGCCGTCCGTTTTTCCTTCAACCCCACAGCCTCCAGCGCTCTGGGCCAGGGACCCAAAAACGCCTTGATCCGGGATCTTGTTTGATCGTCAAAATCCTCTTTTTTGGGAATTCTCCCAAGCTCTCTGTATTTTTCAGTCAATTGCTCCGTCGCCCAAGCAATTTTCTCTTCTGTAGTCATACTGCACCTCCTCTGTCCAAAATAAAAATACCCTTTCCACACGGTAGGAAAGAGTACAACAGATTTATCCGGGTACAGCGCAGGGCGGCAGTCAGGTTAATGCAAAAAAGCACAACCACAACACTGCCGCGCAGCAGATAAACCGGTTGCACTCTTCTCGCCCAATCATGTTAAACCTATAAAAATACGGCAGGTATCCTGACTTATGACGCAGCGCCGCCGAAGGCGGCACGCAAAAGAGCAGCCTTCTCAAGCATAAGCCCAATGGTAAATTGCTCTTCCTTTCGTCAAATACAGTAATGGCGGTTGTTCCGGATTCGAACCGGATTCCCTTTTACATCTATTCAGCTTACAACTTTTCAAACCGTATTTTCATTATCCGATATTCTATTTTGTTGATAGGCTTTGAAACCTGCGGTTATTTTATCATATTTTGGCAGAATAGTCAATGCACAATTGTGCAGGTAGGACGAACAAAAGCCTCCCCCTTTGCAGGGGGAGACACATTCTCCAGCATCACACAATGGATATTACACCTGTTCCCGGGTCAAAGGAAACCCGCGTTCCCCGGCTGACCTTGCCGTACAGCCATACCCCTGCCGTGCCGTGTCCCGACAATACAAATCCGCCCGAAGGGATCACCATATTCCCCTGCCCGTATACAGGCTGATCCAGTGCCCGACCGTCTGCACCGATGCCAACCTCAAACCCATATGGATTGGTGCCAGTACGCCCGCTCCGGTTATACAGAATCAACTGATCCGTTCCCCGTCCGGTGTTCACACCGTTTACCGTACGCCAGATTCCCGGTGTGGCAATTACCCGGCTGCCTTCAATGCGCACCTTATAATTTTCCCGCACATGACCGTACAGCCACACGCCCGCCGTACCGTGACCGGACAGCACATAGCCGCCGGCGGGCTTTTTCATGTTGCCTGCACCGTATATAGGATTACTCAGGGCAATGCCGTTTCTGTCAATACCTACCTCAAACCCGTATTTATTGGTTCCGGTATATTCCCTCGTATACCGCACCAGCGTATCCGCGGCTCTGCCAATATTCGTACCTGCCAGATACCCTTCTGCGCCGCTTCCGCCTGAGACAGCATATCCGTTTTTTCCTGCCGCACGGATCATTGCAGGATAATCTGCGATCATATAATCCTGATCGCAAACTACCCCTGCAACGGTATTGGGGCGGAGCAGATTCGTCTCCCCGCCAAACTGCCACATGCCTAAAAGGGACAGGGGCGTATAGGTACACTGCCGCGCCCATTGCGCTACCCAATGGGCATAGGATTGCAGCTCTCCGTCATATAAATTGGACTGAAAAAAGGAGGTAGATGAATAGATTCCCACCCAAAAATCCCGCTCCTCCAGATATGCGCACCACGCCTTTACCACATCGGTAAGTCTTCGTTTGCCGATTGCACGCAGGGTATTGTCCTCCACATCCAGATATACTGGCAAATCAAACTGTCGGCCGCTTAATACATTATTATATAAAAATGCCGCTTCCTGCCGTGCCTCCTCCGGTGTTCTTGCCATACAGTACTGATACACACCCCGATGCAGCCCAGCCGCTCCGGCTCTATCGTAATACTGATCAAATCTTGCGTCCTTTCCGGTGGAATATGCCCCCCTTAGAATCGCAAATTCCACCCCTTCCTGGGCTGCTCTCGCAAAGTTGAAATCGCCTTGCCACTTGGACACGTCGATTCCAAAAATATATGCCATTTTAGATTCCTCTCTTTCTGAATATCGCGGCACATACAATGCCGGTACATAAACCCGGGACAAATCGGTTCCCGCATTTATGTACCCAATTGCTTTACTGTATATGTTTGGTACTATTATTGTATTCGCCCTCCCACCCAATTGCGAATGTATATTTTCAGGCTTGACAAATACCCCATAGGGGTATATAATGTTTATGTGAATAAAAGGCTCCCACCAAATAAAAAGCCTCCCCCCAGCAAAGGTTTGTAGCTGTATCGGCACACCCTGATCTTATTCCACACCGCATAAAGCGGCAAAACAGGAGAAACAATATGGATAATAAAGAAACCTGCCCCTGCCGGCATAAAGCAAAGGAGCGGGACGCTGCGACCCTGCGCAGTCTCCAAAACCGACTCAGTCGGATCATCGGGCAGCTTGGCGGCATCCAAAAAATGCTGGACGACAACCGATACTGCGGAGACATCCTCATACAAACAGCGGCAGCAGAACGGGCACTGCAAGGCTTCAGCTATCTGGTGCTTCAGGAGCATCTGGAAACCTGCGTAGCCGATGAACTTTCCAAAGGAAACACAGCAATTGTTGCCGAAGCAGTGGAACTGATCAAAAAACTAAAGTAAAAGGAGAACGTGCATGACAAAAGGTACGTTTCAAGTAACCGGCATGACCTGCGCGGCATGTCAGGCAAATGTTGCCCGGCGCGTGGGAAAAATCGACGGCGTATCGGATGTAGACGTAAATCTGCTGTCCGGACGGATGCAGCTTATGTATGAACCGGACAAAACTAACCCTGGCGCCATTGCCGCTGCCGTAAAGGAAATCGGATACAGCGCATCCTATGCGCAGGATACAGGTGGCGATGCGCCGGACTTCACCCGTTCCTGGCAGGAGCGGCGGGAGCGGGAAGCAGCAGAACAAGCGGCGCTGCGCCGCCGCCTGCTCTGGTCTGCAATCATTCTCATCCCGCTGATGTATCTTTCCATGGGACCTATGCTTTCCCTGCCCCTGCCGCCTTTTTTTGCAGGAACGGAAAACATGCTGGTCTACGCACTGACCCAATTATTTCTGACTTTGCCGGTCATGCTGATCAACAACAAATTTTTCCGTCAGGGCGTCAAAGCTCTTTGGAAACGCTCCCCCAATATGGATTCCCTCATCGCGCTGGGATCTGCGGCAGCGCTGCTATACAGTATCTATGCGATCTATCAAATGGCATGGGCAGCAGGCAGAGGCGCGCTGGACGGGCATATGGCACATTCCCTTTATTTTGAAGCCTGCGCAATGATCCTGACACTGGTTACCGCCGGTAAATTTCTGGAAGCCCGTTCCAAATCCAAAACCACCGCCGCACTGGATAAAATGATGGATCTGGCGCCCGCCACAGCTACCGTAATCCGGGAGAAGGGCGAGGAAGTCATTCCCGCACGGGAAATCGTCGTGGGGGATGTGATCCTGATCCGTCCGGGAGACAGCATCCCCGCTGACGGGACGGTTATCAGCGGAAACGGGTATGTGGATCAGGCGGCGATCACCGGAGAAAGCATTCCTGTAGAGGTAGGCGTTGGCAGCGAGGTAATCTGCGCAACGGTAAACCAAAACGGAACCTTTCGTTTCACCGCCTCCAAAGTGGGTGCAGACACGACCCTTGCCCAAATGATTCGCCTTGTGGACGAGGCAGGCAGTTCTAAGGCACCTGTGGCAAGACTGGCAGATAAGATCAGCGGCGTGTTTGTACCGGTAGTCATAGGCATTGCATTGATCACCGCTGTCGTATGGCTCCTTGCAGGGGCGGACTTCTCTTTTGCCCTGTCCTGCGCGATCGGCGTGCTGGTTGTATCCTGTCCCTGCGCGCTGGGACTTGCCACACCAGTGGCAATTATGGCAGGAACCGGCAGAGCGGCAGAAATGGGAATTCTGATAAAGTCTGCCAAGGGACTGGAAACCCTGCACAGCGTAGACACAATCGTGCTGGATAAAACAGGAACCGTAACCAGTGGTCATCCGGCAGTGACAGATGCAATTGTACTGGATCCCGCCCTTTCCATGGAGAAATTTCTCCGTCTTGCAGCTGCCGCGGAAGCAGGCAGCGAGCATCCTCTTGCAAAGGCTGTGCTGGAGTATGTCCGGGGAGAAAATCTGGACATTCCAAACGGAAAAGCCTTTGAAGCCATACCGGGACGGGGCGTACGGATCAACCTTTCCGGAAAAAAAGTGCTTGCAGGAAATGAGGCATTCTTTACCGAGGAAGGACTTGCACAGGCAGACCCCTCCGGAATGGAAAGGGGGCGCGCGCTGCTGGATCAGCTTTCCGCCAAAGGAAAAACGCCGATTCTGTTTGCGGCAGACAATAAAATCGCCGGAATTCTGGCGGCGGCAGATACAGCGCGTCCAACCAGCAAGGCTGCCATTGAAACCTTCCATAAAATGGGACTTCATGTGGTCATGCTGACAGGAGACAATGCGCAGGTTGCAAAAGCAGTGGCGGAACAGTTGGGCATTGAGGAGGTAATCGCCGGGGTACTGCCCACTGGAAAGGAAGCGAGCATCCGCGCCCTCCAGGAGCAGGGACGGATCGTAGCCATGGCGGGAGACGGCATCAATGACGCGCCCGCGCTGGTGCGGGCGGATGTAGGCATTGCCGTAGGCGCAGGAACGGACATTGCCATGGACTCCGCCGATGTGGTTCTTATGAAAGACACCCTGCTGGATGCAGCCCGGTCTATTTCCCTGAGCCGTGCCGTACTGCGCAACATCCGTATGAATCTGTTCTGGGCATTTTTCTATAATGTCCTTGGCATTCCCGTAGCGGCAGGGGTGCTGTATCCTGCCCTTGGACTGCTGCTCAGTCCTATGCTGTGCGCAGCGGCAATGAGTTTCAGTTCCCTGTGCGTTGTTACAAACGCCCTGCGGCTGCGTTTTTACAAGGATAAAATTGCAGATATAAACGAAACAAGTAAACCCGGCGGCAGTTTGCCGCCTGAAACAAAAGGAGGAAAAACAATGGAAAAGATTTTAACAGTAGAAGGTATGATGTGCAGGCACTGTAAAGCTCACGTAGAAAAGGCGCTGGCGGGGCTCACCGGCGTTGCCTCCGCGACAGTGGATCTGGAACAGAAGACGGCAGCGGTGGCATTATCCGAAAATGTGCCGGATGATGTTTTGAAAAGCGCGGTAGAAGAAGCAGGATATACGGTAACTGCTGTTGCAGAAAAGTAAAAAATTTAATTTCAGTCATTGACAGTGCCGGACAGCATGTGTATAATAAAGCAAACGCATGATGCAAAAATCCGCACCAAAGGGGTGCCCCCGGTGCGGATTATTTTTTGCGAATACGCAGAACGGAGATTCATATGACCATTGAACAGATTCTTGCCGATATCAAAAGCGGTCGGCGCAAAAAAGTCATTTTAGACACAGACGCTTACAATGAAATTGACGACCAGTACGCGCTTACATACTGCTACCTTGCAGATTCCATTGATTTGCAGGCTGTATATGCCGTACCCTTCCATAACGACAAAAGCACCGGTTTTGAGGACGGCATGGTAAAAAGCTATGCGGAAATCAAGAAGGTACTGGATATGATCGACCCGGATTATACCACACCAGTATTTGAAGGCAGCCGTACCACGATCGAGGTCAGCGGCGGTCCGGTTGACAGCCCGGCAGCGCGCAACCTGATCGAGACCGTGAAAAACTCCGATGAAATCGTCTACGTACTGGCAATCGGCGCGATTACCAATATTTCCTCCGCTTTAATGATGGATCCTTCTATTAAAGACAACATGGCAGTGATCTGGCTGGGGGGAAATCAGATTGAAGGAGACAATCTGGGCGAATTCAATCTGGTGCAGGACTTCACTGCCGGACAGATTCTGCTCAACTCCGGTGTGCCGCTGCTGCTGTGCCCTGCATGGTTTATTGTATCTGTGCTCACGACCAATATCGAACTGACACGGGATCTGATGGGATATAACAAGGTATGCGACTATTTGGCAGGCATTACCGAACAGACCTGGAGAGACGCAGGCGAAAATCCCTCCTGGGTACGCACCATTTGGGATATTGCCGCACCGGCAATCCTGGATAGTCCCGACTGTGCCGAAATCGAAATCATCCCCACGCCGATTTTCACGGATCAGCGGGTATATGCTTTTGACAGCACACGTCACAAGATGATGTATCTCAAGTCGATCAACCGGGAGAAGGTATTTGATGCCACCTGGAAAATTCTCAAATCTCTGAAAGATAAATAAGGTACCCTGTAAAATGAAAAAATCCATTCCATTAATTTTGGATACAGACATCGGCAGTGATATTGACGATACCTGGGCACTCGCCATGATCCTGAAAAGCCCTGAGATAGACCTGAAAATGGTAACTACCAATGAATACGATACCGTGTACAAAGCAAAGCTGTGTGCAAAAATGCTCCAGATTGCAGGCAGAGAAGACGTTATTATAGGGATCGGCGAAGTGGGGCAGGAATCCTTCAACAGAATCCATGACTGGGTTGACGATTATGACCTTTCTGCATACCCGCATGTTCGTAAAAACGCAGCCGATGCCATGATCGAGTACATAATGAACGCCGATGAGGAAGTGGTTATCCTTGCAATCGGCTCCTTTCAAAATCTTGCCGAGGCATACGACAAAGAACCCCGCATTGCAAAGAAAAGCAGAATTGTTGCCATTGCGGGCAATGTATATAACAATTCCGCTGTGGGCTGGTATCCCCCCCTTACAAGCGAGTGGAACATCCGCTGTAATCTTGATGCCTGGCGGCGCGGCGTTGAAAGGACAGATTGGGAAGTAGAGCTGCTTCCCCTGGACGTTTCCGGTCAAATTATTCTGGATACTCCCTATTTCGATAAAATACGGGAATACGGTAAAAAGGATCTCCTGATCGGTGCGATGATTGAATGCACCGATATCTGGATGAAAAATCTTCCTTGGGACTACCAAGGCCCCAGTTCGCCGTTGTTTGACACCGTAGGCGTATACTGTGTGATTACCCATGCCAATCTGAAATATGAGCGTTTGCCTATTTATACAAATGACGCTTCCCTCACCCTGATTGATCCCATGCGCGGCAAGGATATGGATGTTGCTGTCCGGTGGGAAGATAAAGAGAAATTTTATAAATTTCTCACAGCCCGTCTTTGTGACGAAATATAAAAATAACCCCCAGGGCATAGCCCTGGGGGTTATTTTATCAGCCGGAAATCTCATCCAGCAATGCACTCATAGTTTTGAAATATGCCCGCTTCTTTTCACCGGCAGCAAGAATTTCCTGCTGTTCTTCCTTGCTGTATTTCTCCAGCACTTCCATACCGTCCTTGCCCTTGTACAAACGGTCTGCTGTCTGTGCCAGATTGATGTCTACCGTCACGATCTCATTGCCCTGCTCGCAGATAACCAAATTGGACTTCCCTGCCAGCAACTCCGCTACTGCACGGGATCCCATCCGCGCACCGGCTACCCGGTCACGCAAGGTAGGATTGCCGCCCCGCACCACATGGGCAAGACGTGCAAACTTGGTTTCCACACCGGTATTTTCCTGGATCCGTTTTGCAAATGCAGGATCTGCATAGTCCGGAATCAGCTCAGAGACGATCACAATAAAGCCGCGTTTGCCGGCAGCCTTCAGCCGTTTGATTTTCTCTGTCATAGCCGCTTCATCAAAGGGAACTTCATTGATCACACAGGCTACTGCACCGCAGGCAATGGCTGTCTGAATTGCGATGCCGCCTGCGTTATTGCCCATAACCTCTACTACATTGCATCTTGCGTGGGATTCGCAGGTGTCCCGCAAGCGGTCTACCATTTCTACTACCGTGTTCATGGCTGTGTCATAACCGATGGCATATTCTGTAGAAGTAATGTCGTTGTCAATGGTGCAGGGGATACCGATTGTGGGAATACCCCGGTTGGAAAGGTCTGTAGCGCCCCGGAAGGTACCGTCTCCGCCGCAGGCTACAATTCCGTCAATCTCATATTTTTTACAGGTAGCAATCGCCCGCGCCATGCCTTCCTCTGTCTTGAATTCCGCACACCGGTCAGAATACAGCATTGTGCCGCCGAGGGTCACCACGTTGGAAACGTCCTGCGCAGTAAGCGCGCGTACATTGTCATTTACAAGACCGCTGTAACCGCCGTTAATGCCGATCACCTCAACACCGCTTGCAAGAGCGGCACGGGTAATCGCCCGCACTGCATTGTTCATACCGGGCGCATCTCCGCCGGAAGTGAGTACCCCGATTTTTCTGAACTTTGTCGCCATATTTATATATCTCCTATCTGTTTTGGTAAAACATAGTAGTATTATTGTAATACCATGCAGTGAAAAAATCAAGAGTTTTCTGCGTTTTTACCAAATAGGGGTATAGAAAAATACGAACCGGATAAATGAAAAGATCCCAACCAAACAAAAAAGGCTCCCTTGTGTAAAGGGAGCCTTAGGGTTGGCGGAAAATTACGCGGAGCCAGCTCCCAAGGATCTGCTTCGCAGCTCCAGCACAAAGGAGGCTTGCCTTTATCCCTTACGGTACACGATCCGGTAATATACTTTCGCCGTCATGGAATATACAATCGCATAAATCAGTGCAAATACCAGAACGGTACAAATGGTGCATACAAGGAACAGAGGAATGTTTTCCAGCCCCAGAAGCTTTAATAATTTCGTGAGCATGGGGAATGCCGCAGTAATATGTACCGCCGCTGCAAGCAGTGGAATAAAGAACACCAGCAGCACCTGCGTGCGTACCGTCCGTTTGACCTCCTGCCGACTCATACCCACCTTCTGCATGATTGCAAACCGCTCCTTGTCGTCATAGCCTTCTACGATCTGCTTGTAATAGATAATAAGCACCGTTGCCATCAGGAACAGGGAACCCAGAAAAATTCCAAGGAAAAACAGTCCGCCGTATAGGGAGAAAAAGCTGTCCCGGGTAGTTTCTCTGGAACGCATGGTTACAATCGGATCGTTGTCGACGTCCCGGGGGTACTTGGAAAGCTGATCCTCCCGGAGCGCCTGGGCAAATGCCGTCTTTTCCTCTGTGGTACCGTCTGTGTCAAAACAGATGCGACTGTAATAGGGATTTGGATTATAGGTTTCCCCGTATGCCTCCTGCGCTGTCGCTGCAACCGCAGCTACCGCATCCCTGCTGTCCGTGACCAGACAGCAAAGCTCTGCCATCCATGCGGAATATGCGCCGATTGCAGGCGCTGAGCCGTCCACCCCCGCCAAGGGATAGGAATGCCCGAGAACCGCAATAGAATCCCAGTCCGCAGCCTCCGCGCTACCGAACACATTGCCCCAGGCATACAGTTCTCCCGGTCCTACAGAAACCTGCTTTCCTGTGAAGCCTTCAAAATCCTGTGCGGACAGAATCACCAGCAAATACACATCATTGTTGCTGCTGCCGGAAGCAGCGGGAATAAATGCGTTTCCCTCCCGATCTGCGGAAACGGTTGTAGATGTGTATGCCTTCAGATTTTCTATTTTCCGTCCTTCCTGCCCTGCAACCGCCATTGTATTTTCCAGAAGGGCATCCGCATCAAATTCTGTTCCAGCGGGATAAGACGCCGTCACCTCGATTTCCTCCGGATAGCGGGTATGGAGCACATCTTCACTGCCCACAAACATAGATACCGTAGTAGAAATCATAACCAGCACCGCAGTAGACAAAATGCATATGCTGGCAAGTCCCGCCGCGTTCTGCTTCATCCGATAAATCATACCGGATATAGTGGTGAAATGGGCAGGCTTATAATAATACCGTTTGTTTTTGCGCAATAGCTTGAGAATAGCAACACTGCCGGCTGTAAACAGCAGGTACGTTCCCATGATCACCAGAATGACTGCTACAAAGAACAGCATAAGGACTTCTATCGGATCCTGAATCGTAATGGCAAGCCAGTAGCCGGCGCCAAGGGTCACAACGCCTAAAAGAGCGGTGATCCATTTTGCCTTCGGCTCCTTTTCCCCGGCGTTGGAGCCATGTAAAAGCTGGATCGGATTGGACAGACGTACCTGAAGCAGATTGTACAACAGATTCAGCAGAGCGATTCCCGCAAACAGCACTGCACAGTATAGAATTGCCCGCAAGCTGATTGCAAACTGGAAATTGGGGTCGAACCGGAGCATCCGATACAGAAGCAGGGTGATCAGCTTGTTGAACAGAATCCCAAGTCCCACGCCCAAAACCATACTGCCCACATATACATACAGGCTTTCAAAAAGCATGGTAATGCCGATATGCTTCTTTTCCAGACCTAAAATATTATAGATACCAAATTCCTTTTTGCGCCGTTTGATCACAAAGCTGTTGGTATAAAACAGAAAAATCACTGCAAATATAGCGGTAACCCACACACCTATCGTCATAAGCGAGCTGAGAGAAACCTCCGACAGAACAGAGGTGTGATACGCCAGCGCACACATATTGTAAAACATCAGCACCGTACCGGTGCAGGTAAGAAAATACGGCAGATACGTTTGCCGGTTGCTGCTCAGTCCTGTAGCAGCCAAGCGGGGAAGAAAGCCTTTACGCATGCTCCTCACCCCCTACGGACAGCAGGGTCAGAGAGGAGGCAATGTCCGCATAAAAGGCTTCTTTGGTTCTCTCTCCCCGGTACAACTGGGTGTATACCTCCCCGTCCCGGATAAACAGCACACGGGAGGCATGGCTTGCCGCCTTGACGCTGTGTGTAACCATAAGGATCGTCTGTCCCTCTCCATTGATCCGGGAAAACATATCCAGCAAATTGTCCGATGCCCGGGAATCCAGCGCACCGGTAGGCTCGTCTGCAAGAATCAACTCCGGACCGGTAATCAGCGCACGCGCCACCGCGCACCGCTGCTTTTGCCCGCCGGACACTTCATAGGGGTATTTATCCAGAATATCCTCAATCCGCAGCTTTTTTGCAATGGGAATCAACTTTTCTTCCATTTTTTTGTGATCTTCTCCGGACAGCACCAGAGGAAGAAATATATTGTCCCGGATACAGAAGGTATCCAGCAAATTGAAATCCTGGAACACAAAGCCCAGCTTTTTCCGCCGGAATACAGATAGCTGCTTTTCCGCAATGGAGGTTACATCTTCTCCTGCAAGCAATACTTTTCCTGCTGTTGGCTTATCCAGTGATGCAATAATATTCAGCAATGTGGTTTTACCGGAGCCGGATTCGCCCATAATGGCTACATATTCGCCCCGCTCCACAGAAAAATTGACTGCACGCAGCGCCTGTACCTGTGCGCCCCCAAAGCGGGTCGTATAAACTTTTTTCAGATTTTTCACTTCTAACAGCGGCATATAAATATCATCCTTTCCATTGATTCTGTGCTTATTTTACTGTAAAAAATCCGCCGCTGCCATAGCCTTGGCTTACAATTTTCGCCCGATCCTTACACTTTTGTAAGCCGGTCACTCCACCTGCACATTCTGTCTGCCGAAATGGATCGAAACGCAGGTGCCCTGTCCCGGCGTGGAAGCAATGGTCAGCTTATGACATAGCTTTCGGGATACGGTATCACAAAGATACAGTCCCAACCCGGTCGCCTTCTTGTCGATTCTGCCGTTGCGCCCGGTAAAACCCCGCTCAAACACCCGGGGAAGATCTTCCTTTAAAATACCAATGCCTGTATCCTGAATCGACAGCACCGTGCCTGCATCGTCCGTATATGCGCTCCGGATATTGACCTCCCCGGCGGGGGTATATTTGAGTGCATTGGACAAAAGCTGCTCAATGATAAATACAAGCCATTTTTCATCGCTGATAACCGTTCTGTCCAAATCTTCCGTAACCACCCGCAGCTTTTTATAAATAAATACTGGCGCATATTTCTTCACCGCCTGCCGTACCACATCTGCGAGACTGCACGGACGGGCATGCAAATCGGCTGCAATGGAGCCGATACGCTGATATTCCAAAGTCAGCCCGGCATACTGCTCGATTTTAAACAGCTCCTGCTGCAATGCCGCCGGATCCGGCTCGCCGCTTTGCTGGAGCATCAGACTCATGGCGGCAATCGGGGTTTTGATCTGATGGAGCCAAAGAGCATAAAAGTTCTCCGTTTCCTGCCGGATTTCCCGGATATCTTCCTGTAGATTTTCCCTGTCCCGGCACAGCCGGAGCACCAGCATCTGATAATCCTGCTCCCATGCGGCCCGCGCAGCCGGAAGCTCCTCCGGCAAAACCAAATCCCCGGCACTCAGTCTGGTAAGCTGATCATGCCGGCGGCGGTACCGAAGAAAATCCTGCACGGCAAAAGGCAGTGCCGCCGTACAGAACAGAAGTCCTGCATACAACGCTGGCACAGCGGGAAGCTGATACAGAGCAAACACCACTGTAAAAATGATCACCAGCAGGGCAAGCAGGCACAAAAGCTTTCTGTGATCCCCCAGATACCGAAAAAACATGTGCATCCTCCTTGATTTTGAATATACTGCGATCCTCCACCGTCTCTAAGCCTCCACGGCGCCGCTTTTACGGAATCATATATCCTGCGTTTTTTCGTGTAATGATAAAGTCGGAAAGTCCCGCATCGGACAGCTTCCTGCGCAGGCGGGTCATATTCACTGTAAGAGTATTGTCGTCTATAAAGGAATCGCTTTCCCACAGCCGGCGCATGATTGTATCCCGGGAAACGATACTGCCCCCGTTTTCCATTAAAAGCTGTAAAATACGGAATTCGTTTTTCGTAAGTTCGATTTTCACTTCCTGCACGGTCAGCGTTGCGTCCGCCAAATTCAGAATGGCTCCATGCCGTTCCAGAAGATGGGAAGATGTGCCAAAGGAATACGTCCGTCGGATCAGCGCCTGCACCTTAGCGCACAGCACAGTCAAATCAAAGGGCTTGGGAATGAAATCGTCCGCGCCGATATTCATAGCCATAACAATATTCATTTTATCCCCTGCTGAGGAGAGAAATATAATCGGAACGCTGGAAAGGCTGCGGATCCGCTCGCACCAATAATATCCGTTATAAAAAGGAAGGGAAATATCCAGCAGCACCAGTTGGGGATCAAAGGAGGTAAATGTCTCCAAAACGTGGGCAAAATCGGACACGCACATGGTTTCATATCCCCAACGGCTCAACTGATTTTCCACTGCTGCGGCAATGGCAGCGTCATCCTCAACAATCAGTATTTTATACATGACAGTACCCCCTTATCTGTATCAATATAGTAACACAACTATTTTTAAATTGCAATAAAAAATCTGTGCGATATCAAAAAAGCTGTAGAAGTCCGCATGGGAGATAGTGCGGCATAAAAAGGCTCCCCCCAGCAAAGGGAGCTCCCGCGTAGCGGGTGAGGGATTGTTATACTGTTATTTTGCAGGATCATCAAAACGGCAGCGGGTTTATACAATCCCTCCGTCATGCCATGCCTGACGGCATGCCACCCCCCTTTGCACAAGGGGGCTTAAAGGCGGTGGGAGTTACGCAGCTCCAGCACAAGGGGGCCTTTGCATTTTTGCAAAACCGCACAACTTGTTAATTTTCTTGTTTTCTGTTCCTTTTGGTTGAAACGTCAAAAAATTCATGGTAAAATAAAATCCACCAATCAATTGGAGGAATAAATAACATGTTTGCAGATTCTTTTTCATTTGAAACATTCAAAGGCACAAAATGGACAGCACCGTACCGGCTGCGTCTGCCTGAAAATTATAGCATCGAAAAAAAATATCCCGTGGTACTTTTCTATCACGCCGCCGGGGAGCGGGGAGACGACAATGTGATGCAGCTTTCCATTGGACTTCCCGTAGCAATGGAGGATCCACAGAGTCCCCTGTACAATGCAATCATCATCGCGCCCCAGTGCCCCCTGGACAAGAAATGGGTGGATACAGACTGGAGACTGGGAAACTACAGCATGGATGGAATCGAGGAAACTGTTTATATGGAGACCGCACTGGAGCTGCTGGATTATACCCTGAAAAAATACAGCTGCGACAAATCCAGAATCTATACCATGGGCATCTCCATGGGAGCATTTGCCGTGTGGTATACCCTTGCCCGTCATGGGGAACGGTTTGCCGCTGCTTTCGCCTGCTGCGGCGCGGGAGATCCGTCAAAGGCAGAGCTGCTGCGCGACATTCCTATCTGGTGTTATCACGGTTCCCTTGACGGAGAAGTTCCCGCAGACAGCACCAAAAATATGGCAAAAGCCATTGAAGCTGTCGGCGGCAAAAAGATTCATTATACAGAATTTCCTGGTGTAAATCACTGGAGCTGGGACGCAGCCTACGGAAGTCATGAAGATATCCGTGCAATGTTCCGAGAAGTGAAAGGCTGAATGAAACGCATTTGATGCAAACAGATCCTGCGCCCCAAAAGGAGGGGGAACTCTATGAAATCCATAAAAAGAGGAATCGCACTGCTTTTGTTTCTGTCCATTCTGGGCAGTCTGCTCACCGCATGCGCAAAGGAAGAACAAAAACCGGAAGATACAAAACAAACGGACGCATCCGGAACGGATGATTTTCCCCATCAGAACAAGGATCACATAACCGTGTGCATTGATCCGGGTCACGGCTTCGGAGATGTGGGCTGCGGACCTGCACTGCTCAACGCATACGAATATGAAATCACCCTTTCCGTTGCAAAGCTGCTGCAAAAGAAGCTGCAAGACAAGGGTGTCACTGTAATTCTGACCCACGACGGAAAAGAGTTTCCTCAGGCAAGCTATATCGCCGCAAAAGCGGACGGGTATAAGCTGGAATACAAACCGGAAAACATGGTGGACAACGATGTTTTCAGCGCCTACGAACGGGTGATCTGGGAAAATGTGCTGGATAAGGAAACAAAAGGCGGATTGGATCTGTTTGTTTCCCTCCACGTAAATTCCATAGAAAACGCGGATCACATCTCCGGCATGTCCATTGATTACTGTGAGGACAATCCCAATAAAACATTTTTAAGTGCCTTTTCCAAGCTGCTCGAAAAATCCTATTTAGAGGAAAAGCTCACCAGCAAGTTTACAATTTTTGAAGACACCTATGAAGATTCCTTTATTGTAACCAAATATACGAATGTTCCTTCTGTTCTGATCGAAATGGGATACTCCACAAACACAAAGGACGCAGCCGATCTGCGTTCTGAAGACTGGCAGAACAAATTCGCCTCTCTGCTTGCGGAAAAAATCTGTTTTGCCTTCGGGAAATGATGAAAAACGCCTTGACAGTCTATCAGCGCGCATGCTATACTAATAAAAATCAATACAGGGGTGCTGCGCACATGCGCGGCTGAGACGGCAGAAGAGAAGCCGAACCCTTTAACCTGATACGGATAATGCCGGCGTAGGGAGCGTTGAATAGTCATGTTTTTACCCTGCGGAATATCCGCAGGGTATTTTTATATAACAGGAAGGACTCTATACCTATTATGACATCCAACACAAAACCAAGGCTCGCTGTCCGTCTTACGGAAAGCGCCGTTATGATCGCTCTTGCCACCATTCTCAGCCTGTTCAAGCTGGTAGATCTGCCCTACGGCGGAAGTATTACACTGGCTTCTATGCTGCCCATCCTGCTGATTGCATACCGGTTCGGCACTGCATGGGGACTGCTCACCGGGTTCGTGCATGGCGTGGTGCAGTTTGTACTGGGCACCAGCGTCCTCAGTCACTTTTCCAGCGCTATGTCCGTAGCCGCTATCATTCTTTTTGATTATTTTCTTGCTTTTGCAGTCATCGGACTGGGCGGACTTTTCAAAAAATGTATAAAACAGCAAAATCTTGCTCTCTGTACCGGCGCAGTACTGGTCGGCGTGCTCCGGTACATCTGTCATGTTATCTCCGGATGCACTGTGTGGGCAGGACTTTCCATTCCTACAGCCGGCGCGCTGACCTATTCGCTCGTGTACAATGCTACCTATATGATTCCGGAAACCTTGGTTCTTGCTCTGGCAGCATATTATATCGGCTCCGCCGTAGATTTTTCCGGCAATCGTCTGACCGCACTGAAAAAGGAGACGGTTACCCAGGGAAGAACAGCCCGTCTGATCAGCGGCGCGCTCCTGTGCTGCGCAGGAATTTTTGATGTGGTATCCATTTTCAAAACGCTCCAAAATGCAGAAACCGGCGAATTTGACATCACCGGAATTGTGAACACAAACTGGGTTGCAGTCGCCGCGGTAACTGCTGCGGCTGTGCTGGTTTGTATTGTGCTGGTTTTGATCCAGCGAGCAGCAGGAAGAAAAGTAAAAAACTGAGTCGGAATCCGGCAGCAGCTAACATCCCAAGGCTCCCCTTGCGTGGGACTCTAACCAACTTCAAGCCTCCCTTGTGTCAGAGCCGCGCGGCTTCATAGGGAGCTGTCACACAGGAAAAATATAAAGGCTCCCTTGTGTAAAGGGAGCTGGCTCCGCGAAGCGGAGACTGAGGGATTGTTATACGATCATTTTAGATTATCTGTAAATCGGTTGTACAGTAAAACAATCCCCCCGTCACGGCTACGCCGTGCCACTCCCCCAAGGATCTGCTACGCAGCTCCAGCACAAGGGGGGCTTTTCATTTAGTTGGAGCCGCGCAGCGGATCCTTACAAGGGGGCCTTTTTTATATTTGTGACGCGCAGATCCGGCACAAGGTTTTTACCTTATATTTCATAAAAAAATCCTAAAAATTCTTTTTATCTGCTTGACATTCCGGTTTCAGTGGTTATAATGTTTAGAGTATAAATCCCAATGCAAAAGGTCAGGACAAAACAATGAAGAAAAAAGTCGGAATCGTCGGCTATGGCGGCATGGGTCAGTGGCATGCATGCAGCATCACCGGCACCACATATCTGGAAGCAATCCCCTTCGAAAAAAGCGACGTTGCGGAAGTCGCCGGTGTATATGACATTGATCCGGAGAAATGCCGCAAGGCGCAGAAGGATGGATACACTGCATATGACTCCCTGGACGCGCTGCTTGCAGTCCCGGATATAGATATTATTGTAGTTGCCACTCCTAACGATGTCCACGAATCCATTGCCGTCCGTGCAATGGAAGCAGGCAAGCATGTAATCGTAGAAAAACCGGTTACCATGTCCTGCGAGGCGTTGGACGCAATGATCGCTGCGGCGGAGAAAAACGGCAGAATGTTTTCTGTGCATCAGAATCGGCGGTTTGACGATTATTATGTAGCGATGAAGAAGCTGGCGGATGAAGGTGCAATCGGCGATATCATCAGTATCGAGTCCAGAATCCACGGGGACCACGGCGTTCCGGGAGACTGGCGCAAAACCGTAGAGCAGGGCGGCGGCATGCTCTACGACTGGGGCGTGCACATGCTGGACCAGCAGCTTTGGATGCTGGGATACGATGTGGACCGGGTATATGCGCATTTCGACTATCTCACAGGGATTCCTGTAGATGACGGCTGCTATGTGGATGTATTTTTGAAAAGCGACAAGGTGCTGCATACGGAAATCTGCACCTATAACTTTATTCCCCTGCCTATGATGTACATGCGGGGCAGAACCGGTACCGCATTGTTCGGCACATGGGGCGATGATATCCAGGTGGTGCGCTGCACCGACTGGGGCGATCACGACAGCATCCTGCCGGTGAAAGCTGCTGCGGGACTGACTAAGACTATGGCGCCGCGGGCAGACCGGTCTATGGAGCAGTTTACCGTAAAGCTTCCGAAAACAGATGTCCACAATTATTACCGGAATTTCTGCGCTGCAATCGACGGGACGGAACCGCTCCTTGTTACCCATGAGCAGATGCGCGTAGTCATGCGGGTAATTATGGCAGCGTTTGAGTCTGCAAAAACCGGCACTGTAGTTAAATTTTGAAAATTAAACTCCCCCTGAACAGGGGGAGTTTTTTAAGGCTCCCCCCAGTAAAGGGAGCTGTCGCCAAGCGAAGCGACGGCGACTGAGGGATTGTCCTGCTATCATTTTAAACAATCTGCAAATCGGCAGAAAAACAATCCCCCACCCGCTACGCGGGAGCACCCTAGGATCCGCTACGCGGCTCCAGCACAAGGGGGCCTTTTTATTTCTACTGTGCGACAGTTCCCTTGCTTGACAACAGGTTCTTACTTTTACACCTGCCGTAGTTTTTGTATGGCTTCTTCTTTTGTAGATACAAAAAAGAAATCGTTTCCATTATTGGATTCATAAATAAAATCTTTCAGCGGCTTGCTGGTATAACGGGAAAAGTCACCGTAAATGGCAGCTTTTACATGATAGTTTATAAATTTCTGCAAGATTTCTCCTGCTATCCCTGTAC
>CANTEM010000003.1 GCA_947652805.1 uncultured Clostridia bacterium
ATTTCAAAAATACAGTTTGAAATATGTCCTCGGTATCGGCATGATTTTTCAAATATATCGTACAAATCCGCCGAACGGTATCGGAATACTGTTCGATTGCTTTGTTTACCTCTTGCTCGCTCCGCATAATGAATTTCCTTTTTATTTACTGCATCTGCCGTGGTGGGAGCCGTTTCTGTGACCATTTCCTCTGTTTTGCCCAGAAGCATAATGATCGCAAACGCCGTCGCCATCCGCGTCAACAAAGTTTTTGCCGCCCTCTGCTGGGCAATTTCCGTTGCGTGCACCGCGGTTGTCGCAAATCCCGTCTCCGTCTGTGTCAATGTAGCTGCAAATACCTTCCCGGATATTGTCGCAGACGCCGTCGCCGTCTGCATCTATGAAATTGCGTCTGACTCCGGAGCCTGCCGCAAAGGCGCCTGTTGTTCCGACTGCCAATGCAAGTGCTGTACCTAAAACTCCCAATACTACTTTTTTCATAATATATTCTCCTATTCATTGTATTCGCCTTTTTAAGGCTTCACCTCTAATACGAATGACTGGGAGAAATCCATTCAAGTTTTAAATAATTTTTTTCTTTCATTGTAGCATAAATCTGAAAGAATGAAAACAGTATTTTCAGCAGGGGAATCCGTAAATCTACCGGATTTGCTCTTGCCACAATTTTACAACTGATGTATAATGGTAGCAGCTTCAGACAAATACTACTGTACCGATCAATCAGGAAAGGCTGGAAATCAAATGCTGGACGATATCATAACAAAACGAAAAAAGGATTTTGCCCCGGGCGTGCAGACGGAACTGCGGGCGCAGATCAATAAAACCAGAGGCGTAAGTCTGCTTTCCGGAAGTCTGACGACCAATGTGCGCAGCGAGGTTTCGGGCGTGTCCGCCCGGGTTTACAAAAACGGGGTGTACGGGTTTTCCTCCACGGCGGAGTATGACGACGACGCGGTGGCGGCAGTGCTTGCGGCTGCAACGGAAAACGCTGTGTTTATGGATAAGCGGGTCGCCAAAGGCGCACCGTCTCTGCCCCCTGTGGGCACAGGACAGATCATGCGGGAGATTACAAACAGTGATCCCGCACAGAAAACCTATATTGATTTTGCAAAAGCAATAGACGCATATATTGAACAGAACTGCCCCGGACTTTCCGGCAGAGGGGTGAGCGTGCGTGCGGATTCTATGGAAAAGCTGATTTGCGTGTCGGAGGGTCACGATGGACATATCATCATGCCCCGCAGCTATGTGTACCTGCGTCTCACCGCAGATTCCCCTTCGGGAAATCCGGTGGAGCTGTTTGTGCCGGTAGGCGGATTGGGTACCTTTGATACGGTATTTTCCGATCCCGCACTCCTGTTCCCGAAAGTGGATGAACTGTATGAAAAGCTCATGCAGAAGCGGGAGGGGGTATACCCGGACGCAGGAGAAAAGACCTGCATCATCAGCGGGGAGCTTACCGGAATGCTGGCTCATGAGGCAGTGGGACATACGGTGGAAGCCGATTTGGTGCTGGGCGGCAGCGTAGCGGCGCACAATCTTGGAAAAACAGTGGCAAGCCCGCTGGTGACGATGATAGATTACGCCCATACTTGTCTGGGCGAGCCGACGCCCTTGCCGATTTATATAGATGACGAGGGCACTCCCGCAAAGGATGCGGTGCTGATTCAGGACGGGGTTCTCACCGGCTATATGAACAGCCGCCAAACGGCAGAACAGTTTGGCATGGAGCCCACCGGCAATGCCCGGGCATATCTTTTCTCAGATGAGCCGCTGATCCGTATGCGCAATACGGCGATTGTTCCTGGTACATCAAAATTGGAAGATATGATCGCTTCCGTAGAGGACGGATATTATTTTATCGACACCAATAACGGGCAGGCGGACACCACCGGTGAATTTATGTTCGGCGTCTGCATGGGCTATGAAATCAAAAATGGAAAGCTTGGCAGAGCACTTTTGGATACAACTATATCCGGTGTTGCATTTGATATGCTGAAAACGGTAGATATGGTAGGGGATACCATTAGTTGGTCCTCCTCCGGATTCTGTGGAAAGAAGCAGCCCATGCCTGTAGGCTTGGGCGGCCCTGCAATCCGTTGTAAAATTACCGTAGGCGGCAGATAAGAAAGGAGCTATACATGATGAACTTTGAAAAGCTTACCGGCGAAGTAATAGAGAAACTCCGTGCTGCCGGCGCAGATCAGGCGTGCTGTACTGCCTCTACAAGCGCAACCCGGGAATTTAACGTAGACGGCGGCAAATTCAGTCTGATGCGGACATTGTTTGATAATTCCCTGTCCATTACCGGTATTTCCGGCGGGAAAAAAGGTTCCGTAGGAATCAACCGTTTTGATGATGCGGCAGTAGAGCAGGCGGTGGCGGATTGTATGGCTTCTGCAAACTCCGCTGCACCGGACGATGCATGGCAGTTTGCACCGGACGGGCAGGCGCACACGTTTACCCAGGGCGTGCTGGAGGCGGACGTAGATCGGTTGTTTGATCGGACAGCAGAACTGATGCAGCAGATCGGCGAGAAATTTCCCAAAATTATGGTAGAACAGCTCATTGTGTCTCATGTCCGCAGCCACAGTGTATACCGGAACACAAACGGCGCCCTTTATACGAAAGACGCCGGATATTATAATGTAGAGCTGATGTTTTCCGGCCATGAGGGCGAGGCAGCCTCTTCCTTCTTCGGTACCGGCGGTATTACAGATAATCTGGACTGCCCTTTTATGAAACTTGGTTCCATTGAAAAGGATCTGGCGGATGTGGAAAAGCAGATCCATACAAAGAGTGTGAAGGATAAATTTACCGGAGTCATGCTGCTGACGCCGGGATGCCTTGGATCGTTTCTGGGGGATATTGCAGACAACTTTGCATCTGACGGTCCCGTGCTGGAGGGCACCAGCATCTGGAAGGATAAGCTGGGACAGCAGGTGGCGGATGAACGGATCACCGTATCCTTTGCGCCCCACGCAAAGGAAATGGTATGCGGACAGTCCTTTACGTCGGAGGGCTTTCTGGCAGAGGATTTTGATTTTATCCGGGAGGGAAAACTGGAAAGCTTTCTTACCAGTCTGTACGTTTCCAATAAAACAGGTGTGCCCCGGGCGAAAAACTCCGGCAGCAGCATGATTGTGCAGCCGGGTGAGCAGTCGGTGGAAGAGATTATTGCATCTATTGACAGGGGAATTATTGTAGGACGTTTTTCCGGCGGACAGCCCAGCACAAACGGAGATTTTTCCGGTGTTGCTAAAAACAGCTTTCTCATTGAGAACGGCAAGATTACCGATGCGGTGAGCGAGACAATGATTTCCGGCAATCTTGCGGATATGCTGCAAAATGTTGCAGCCATTTCTAAGGAAACTGTAGTCGACGGATATTCTGTGCTGCCGTATGCAGCATTTGGAGGAATCACCGTTTCCGGAAAGTAAGGATTAAAAAATGTACAAACAAAAAGCCCCCCTTGTGCTGGAGCCGCGTAGCGGATCCTAGGGAGCTGTCGCGAAGCGACTGAGGGATTGTCCTGCTGTCATTTTGAATATTCTTCAAATCGGCAGTTTATACAAACAATCCCCCCCCGTCACGGCAAAGCCGTGACACCCCCCTTTGCACAAGGGGGGCTTTTTTCGTTTGTTTTGTGTTACTGTCCCAGGCTTGCCGCGCCGATGATGCCTGCATCATTCTTCAGCGTTGCAATTTTCAGGGTACACTGGGGGGTGTCGCCCCGGGTGTAGGTTTCAGCAAATACTTTGTCGTGGAGCAGCTCGATCAGAGAATCTCCCTCGTTGGAGATCCCGCCGCCGATGGACAGTACGTTCGGCTGGAAAATATTGATGATATTGACCAGCCCGGTTGCAAGATAGGATATGTATTCCTCAACGATCTCTGCACCCAGTTCATCCCCGGACTGCATGGCGCGGAACGCGGTTCTGCCGGAAATCCGATCCAGATCCCCGCCGATCATTTCTTCCATAACTGTTTTCCGTCCCGCTTTTCTGGCTTCTTCCATTCTCTCTCTTGTGGTGCGGATCAGTCCGGTGGCAGAGGAATAGGTTTCCCAGCAGCCCCGCCGTCCGCAGGTGCACTGTCTGCCGTCCTTCACGATGACGATATGCCCAAGCTCTGCGCCCGCATGGTTAAAGCCGGAATATACCTGACCGTCCAGAATAATGCCGCCGCCAACGCCGGTACCCAACGTGATCATTACGGAATATTTGGAGCCCTTTGCAGCCCCTGCAACAGCTTCCGCTTTTGCAGCTGCGTTTGCGTCGTTTGCAATATGTACCCGTCCCTTGTATCCCAGAAAACCGGAAAGCTTTTCCTCCATGGGATAATTGCTGAAGGGAAGATTGTTCGCATAGATGATTTCGCCTGTGTCACTGTTGGCGGTTCCCGGCGTTGCAATACCGATGCTTTGTATATCCTCCAGCGTCAGTTCCATTTCTTCTGTGAGCTTTTTGCACAGTGCCGCAATGTCCGCTGTGATTTCATCTGCGCTGCGGGTTGCGTTGGTGGGGGTGGACGCTTTTTTTACAATGTTGTAGTTTTCATCTACAATCCCTGCGGCGATATTGGTGCCGCCCAGGTCGATGCCGATTGTATACATATAAATTATGTTCCTTTCCTTGGATAAGCAGATATTCATATTATAAAGTTGTGCTTTTCTTTTGTCAAGAACACGGCGCTATTTTGGCACTCGATTGTGGATTTAACAAAAAGTTCACATTATATATCCATATTCTTATTGACTTTCCAGGGATATCATGGTAAATTTAAAGCAAGATTTAGCACTCGCCTATTGGAAGTGCTAAAAGAAAGGAGAATCTGGCGTGAAACCGGAAGATGCGTTTCTCAGTGAACGGAAAAAACTGATCCTGAAAGCAATCGTAGACGCACATATTGAAAACGGCGAACCGGTGGGCAGCAAGTATCTCACCCAAGGCGGCAGATTTTCTTATTCCTCCGCCACCATCCGCAACGAAATGGCGGAGCTGGAAACCATGGGATATCTGGAACAGCCCCACACCTCCGCAGGACGGGTTCCCAGCGAGCTGGGATACCGGTTCTATGTAGATTCTCTTGTAGAACGGTACCGGATGACTGCGGACGAAATTGAGAGTCTCCAGGCAACGCTCCGTGCGAAGCAGGCGCAGCTGGACGGAATCCTGGACGCAGCGATGCGGCTTGCAGCAAGCATGACCAATTATACTGCTCTTGCCGTCCGTCCCAGAATGTCCTCCATGACGGTGCAGAAATATGAGCTTGTCTCCATCGACGGGCGGAGTATGGTGCTGGTTATGGTGACGGCAGGCGGGGCAGTGCGCACCCAGAATATTGTCAGTCAGCAGGCTGTGCCGGAGGATGCGGTAAAACGGCTTGCAAATCTCATGAATATCCGGCTCACCGGAATTACAGGCGATCAGATGACCCTCCCCCTTCTCATGGAAATTGAATCGGCAATGGGGGAATATGCTTTCCTTGTAGCGCCTGTAGTAAAATGCGTGTGCCAGACCATCAGCGCTGCATCCGGCGGCGAGGTCAGGGTGGAAGGCGTCAACCGGCTGCTGTCCTATCCGGAATTTTATGATATCGGCAAGCTGCGGGAGATGCTGGAGGTGCTGGAACGCAAGGAGGATCTGCTCCAATTGGTGTCCGGCGAGGGCGCGCCTATGATGCTTTCCGGGCAGCAGGAGAGCGGCGTGCAGGTATATATCGGCAGTGAAAATCCGGTTGTCACCATGGATAATTCCACACTGGTTTTCAAACCTGTGCTCAAGGACGGAAAAACAGTCGGCGCGCTGGGAGTCATCGGACCCAAGCGAATGAACTACCGACGGGTCATTTCCATGATCGACGGAATTACAGACGGAATCCGTGAGGTGATCGATAGCGATTCAACCCCGGGCTCCGATGAAACATAGAAAGCAGAGGGTATAGAATGGAACAGAAAACAGAAGCCACAGAAGAGATCGTACAGGAGCAGCCCGCACCGGAAGCTGCTGCGGCAGAAGAAAAAGCGCCGGATAAAAAAGAAAAAAAGGCTGGAGATAAAGAGGCAAAGAAGCTGCGGACACAGGTGGAAAAGCTGGAAAAGCAGCTGGAAGAAGAAAAAGCAGCCACTGCGGCAGCAGAGGATAAATATTTGCGTCTCGCTGCGGAGTATGATAACTTCCGCAAACGAAGCCAGAAGGAGCGGGAGGGCATCTACAGTGACGCGGCTGCGGACAGTATCAGGGAACTGCTTCCCGTGATTGATAATTTGCAGCGGGCAACAGAGTTTACCGCACCGGATAAGGTAGCGGAAGGGCTTTCCATGATTTTGGGATCCCTGCCGGCTGTATTTGAAAAAATGCACATCACCGCTTTCGGCAAAGCGGGAGATACGTTTGATCCCAATATTCACAATGCGGTTATGCATGTGGAGGACGAGGAACACGGCGAAGGAGAAATCGTGGAAGTGTTCCAGCAGGGATACAGTATCGGTGAGCGGATCGTCCGCTACGCTATGGTAAAGGTCGCCAATTAAAAATTTATATATAAACAGAAACAGAATAAACGGAGGAAACAACAATGGCAAAAATCATCGGAATAGATTTGGGAACAACAAACTCTTGCGTAGCAGTGTTTGAAGGCGGGGAACCTACCGTAATCCCCAATCCGGAAGGAGCGCGGACAACACCGTCCGTAGTGGCATTCTCCAAAACCGGAGAAAGAATGGTCGGTCAGGTTGCAAAGCGTCAGGGTATCACCAACCCGGACAGAACCGTTATGAGTATCAAGCGCGACATGGGTACCAGCAAAAAGGTTACCATTGACGACAAGAGCTACACCCCCCAGGAGGTTTCTGCAATGATTTTGCAGAAATTGAAAGCAGACGCGGAAGCATATCTGGGTCAGCCTGTTAACCAGGCGGTTATCACAGTGCCTGCATACTTCTCCGACGCGCAGCGTCAGGCAACCAAGGACGCAGGTAAGATCGCCGGACTGGAAGTGCTCCGGATCATCAACGAGCCTACCGCGGCGGCACTTGCATACGGTGCGGATCAGGACAAGGACCAGAAGGTTATGATTTATGACCTTGGCGGCGGTACCTTTGACGTATCCGTGCTGGAAATCAGTGACGACGGCGTGTTTGAAGTATTGGCTACCGCCGGCAACAACAAGCTGGGCGGCGACGATTTCGACCAGCGGATTATCGACTGGATCGCAGAAACCTTCAAGCAGGAAAACGGAATCGACCTGCGGGAAGACAAGATGGCGCTCCAGAGACTGAAGGAAGCGGCAGAAAAGGCAAAAATCGAGCTGTCCGGCGTGGCAAGCTCCAACATCAACCTGCCCTTCATCACAGCGGACGCAACCGGTCCCAAACACTTTGACGCAACCCTCACCCGCGCAAAGTTCAATGAGCTGACTGCGGATCTGGTGCAGAAAACCATTGATCCCACAAAGCAGGCACTGTCCGACGCAGGACTGACTGCTTCCCAGATCGACAAGGTGCTGCTGGTAGGCGGTTCCACCCGTATTCCCGCTGTACAGGAAGCAATCAAGAATTATACAGGCAAGGAACCCTTCAAGGGCATCAACCCGGATGAATGCGTTGCAATCGGCGCGGCAATCCAAGGCGGCGTGCTCGGCGGCGACGTAAAGGATCTGCTCCTGCTGGACGTAACGCCTCTGTCTCTCGGTATCGAAACACTGGGCGGCGTGTTCAACCGGATCATCGACCGGAATACCACGATCCCTGTAAAGAAGAGCCAGGTATATTCCACCGCGGCGGACGGTCAGACTTCTGTTGAAATTCACGTGCTCCAGGGCGAACGTGAAATGGCTGCGGGCAATACCACACTGGGTCGCTTCTCTCTGGACGGCATCGCACCGGCTCCCAGAGGTGTACCCCAGATTGAGGTTACCTTTGATATTGATGCAAACGGCATCGTAAACGTGTCTGCAAAGGATAAGGGTACAGGTAAGGAGCAGCATATTACAATCACTTCTTCTACCAACATGTCTCAGGAGGACATCGACAAGGCAGTGAAGGATGCGGAGAAATTCGCTGAGGAAGATAAGAAGCAGAAGGAAACCATTGAGATCAAAAACCGTGCGGAGTCTCTTGCATTCCAGTGTGAGAAAACCTTGGGCGAGATCGGCGATAAGATCGACGAGGCGGAAAAGGCAGAGGTACAGGGAGCAGTGGAGAAGCTGCGCGCTACGCTTGCCGGCGGCGATACAGAAGCAATTAAGGCAGATACGGAAGCGCTGGAAAAAGCGTTCTATAAGATCAGTGAAAAGCTGTATCAGCAGAGCGGCGCAGGCGCAGACGGAGGCGCTGCCGGAGCAGGCTTTACAGGGGATCCCGGCGCAGGCGCACAGGGCGGCGACGGTACCTTCTACAGCGCAGACTACGAGGACAAGAGCGATAACCAGTAAAATTGCATAGGCTGACGGGCAGGCGCCGGGGCGAAATTTTTGCCCCGGCTGTTTCCCGCTCATTAGCCTGAGCACCCAATATAGCAGGAAGGGTAAAACAGTACATGGCGGACAAACGTGATTATTATGAAGTGCTGGGCCTTTCAAAGGGAGCATCCGAGGACGAGATCAAAAAGGCGTATCGAAAGCTGGCAAAACAGTATCACCCGGATATGAACCCCGGCGACAAGGTAGCAGAAGGAAAGTTCAAAGAGGTCAACGAAGCATATGACGTGCTTTCTGACCCGGATAAAAAAGGTAAATACGACCAGTACGGCCACGCGGCGTTTGATCCTGCCTCCGGCTTCGGCGGCGGGGCAGGCGGCTTCGGCGGTTTTGACGGGTTTGATATATCCGATATATTCTCCAGCTTTTTCGGAGGCGGCGGTTCTTCCCGCAGACCGAACGGTCCTGTGCGGGGAGATGACGTACGTTTGCGGGTGACCCTCAGCTTTGAGGAAGCTGTGTTCGGCTGCAAAAAGGAAGTGCAGTATCAGAGAATCCAGAAGTGTCCGGATTGCGACGGAAGCGGCGCTGCCAAAGGAACCAGCGCAAAGCAGTGTCCTGAGTGCGGCGGCCGGGGACAGGTGAACGTGCAGCAGCGCACGCCGTTCGGGGTTATGCAGACCTCCAAAACCTGCGACCGGTGCCGGGGTACCGGTAAAATCATAGAAACCCCCTGCAAAAACTGCCGGGGCGGCGGATATGTCCGGGCGACAAAAAAGCTGGAGGTATCTATTCCGGCAGGTATTGACGACGGACAGGGAATCGCACTGCGGGGCGAGGGAAGCGACGGCAGAAACGGCGGTCCCGCAGGGGATCTCACCATTTCGGTAAACGTGCGTCCCCATGCCTTTTTCGAGCGGGACGGATATGACATATACTGTGACGTTCCAGTCACATTTGCAGACGCGGCTCTTGGCGCGGACTTGCAGGTACCTACCATTGACGGCAATGAAACGCTGCATATTCCCGAGGGAACCCAGACCGGCACCACCTTTACCCTGCGAAGCAAGGGCGTCCAGGTGGTCAACTCCAAAAACCGTGGAAATATGTATATCACAGTCGTTGTAGAAGTTCCCAAGGGGCTGAACGGAAAACAGAAGGACCTGCTCCACCAGTTTAACGAATCCTGTGGGAGCAACAACCATTCCAAACGGGAAAAATTTATGAAGAAGTTTTTCAGAAAGGATTCGTGATGGACGGCTGGATTCAGATTAAAGTAACAGTAAAGCAGGAATACTTAGACGATTTGTGTGCTGTGATGAGCATGGTGGATAATTCTCTCATGGTGGAGGATTATTCCGATGTGCAGCAGGAGTTGGACGGGGTGTACGGCGATCTGATTGATCAGGAGCTGCTGGAGCGGGACCGGACCGTGGCGGCGGTTTCCGTATTTATTCCTATGGAAAAAAGCCCTGCCGAGTCGGAGGGCTTTATACGGGAGCGGCTTTCCGTGCTGGATATTCCCGCTGAAATCGAATGTATCGGCGTGCATGAAGAAGACTGGGCGAATTCCTGGAAGCAGTATTATAAACCGATCAAAACAGGGGAAAAGCTGGTCATTGTGCCTGAATGGGAGACCTATGATCCGGCGGACGGTGAAATCGTAGTGCTTATGGATCCGGGGATGGCGTTCGGCACAGGTACCCATGAGACTACCCGGCTTTGCGCCATGCTGCTGGAGCAATATGTCCGCCCCGGCGACCGGATGCTGGATGTGGGCTGCGGAAGCGGAATATTGGCGATCTGCGCTGCAAAGCTTGACGCCGGCAGCTGCTTTGCCTGTGATATTGACCCGGTGGCGGTACGGATCGCCGGAGAGAATGCCGCGCTGAATCAGACTGCCCAGGTGGAAACGGGCGTATCCGATTTGCTTGCGCAGGCGAAAAAGGCTCCGGGCGGCTACAATATATGCTGTGCAAATATTGTAGCGGATGTGATCATCCGCCTGTCGCCGGACATCGGTGAATTTATGGAGCCGGACGGTGTGCTGATCGTATCCGGGATCATTACAGAGCGGGCAGAGGAAACGGTGTCCGCGCTGCAGGCTGCCGGATGGCATTTGATCGACGAGCGCAGAGAAAACGGCTGGTTTGCCGGCGCTTTGAAAAGGAATGGATAAGGAAAAAGGCTCCCCAAAGGGGAGCCTTTCATTTACCTTGCGCAAAGTTTTAACCAAATAAAAAGCCTCCCTTGTGCAAAGGGAGGTGGCACGGCGTAAGCCGTGTCGGAGGGATTGTTTTGCTGCCGATTTGTTAATTATCCAAAATGATAGAAGGACAATCCCCCAGCCTCCGCTACGCGGAGTCAGCCCCCTTTGCACAAGGGGGCCTTTTTGTTGGATATTATATACGCAACAGCACCCTAGGATCTGCTGCACAGCTCCAGCACAAGGGAGGCTTTTTTTGTTTGTCAGAACTTTACACAAAGGAGCTTTTTATTTGGTTGACTCCTTTTTTCTGCCGTTTACATATCATTGCGGCACAGATCCTCGTAGGATTCCCGGCGTACAGCAACGTAATCCTCTCCGTCCCGCAGCATCACTACAGGAGGACGGGGAATCCGGTTATAATTGGATGCCATAGCGTAGTTGTATGCGCCGGTAACCAGTACAGCCAGGGTATCTCCCCGAACAGGACGGGGCAGCATTACATCTTCCTGAATAATGTCGCCGCTTTCGCAGCACCGTCCCGCAATGGTAGCGCAGAAATCTGCCGGATCCTTTGCACGGTTGGCAAGGAGTGCGGTGTAATCTGATTCGTACAGGGCGTAACGGATATTGTCGGTCATGCCTCCGTCAATGGATACGTAGCTTTTATAGCCGGTAATGGTTTTTACACTGCCTACTGTATACAGGGTCATGCCGCTGTCGGCAACGATGCTCCGTCCCGGTTCCATGAGAATATCCGGCTGCCGGATGGAAAGCTCTGTGCAGATGCGCTGGATTTCTCCTGCAAGTCCGCGGATGTTCGCTTCATAATCAATTTCCGGATCTCCCTCCACGTAGCGCACGCCGAAGCCGCCGCCCAGATTCAGGGTGCGGATTTCATGTCCGCATTCGTCCAGAAGGGTGCGGATAAAGCGGAGCATGATTTCCGCTGCATCCCGGAAGGGATAGTAGTCGAAAATCTGGGATCCGATATGGCAGTGGAATCCGTCCAGTTCTACCCCAGGCAGTCCCAGTGCATATTTGCAAAGCTCCAATGCCTGTCCGGTTTCAATGGCGGTGCCGAATTTGGAATCCACCTTTCCGGTGGAGATTTTCTTTTGGGTGTGGGGATCAATTCCCGGGGTAAGCCGCAGCAGAATTTTTTGTTTGATTCCCCGCTGTACGGCGCAGGCGTTCACTGTGTCCAGTTCTTCCCGGTTGTCTACGATAAAGCAGCCGATGCCTGTTTCCATAGCGTATGCAATGTCCGCGTCTGTCTTGTTGTTGCCATGGAAAAATGCATTTTCCATAGGAAATCCCGCAGCGTTTGCTGTATACAGCTCTCCGGGAGACACAATATCCGTGCCCATGCCCATTTCTGCAACGATTGCATAAATCCGTTTGAAGCAGCAGGATTTGCTGGCGAAAATCGGGCGGGAGCCTTCTCCCATATATTTACGCATTGCGTCCGTATATACGCGGCAGTTTTCCCGGATACGGTTTTCATCCATGAGATACAAAGGCGTGCCGTATTTTTGCGCCAGAGCCACGGTATCTGCTCCTGCAAGGGTCAAATGTCCTTCTTCGTTGACAGATAAATTTGTGTGAAGCATATAGTTTTCTCTTTTCTTTTTGGAATATTAACAGAAGCGGTCAAACGGAGAGGCTGACCATGCTTTTCATATCGTACAGTCCTGCCGGCTTGCCGATGAGGAATTTTGCAGCAGAAATCGCACCTTCCGCAAACACGGCGCGGGATTCTGCCTTGTGCTCCAAACGGATGGTCTGGTAGTCTGTGGACAGAATCACTTGGTGGGTGCCGGCTTCATTGCCCATACGCAGGGCGTGGATGCCGATTTCCGCAGGAGCGCGCTTGCCCATTCCGTGACGGCCGTATACAAATTCCGCGTTCTGACGGACTGTTTTCAGCTCGTCTGCAATCATTTGCGCGGTGCCGCTGGGCGCGTCCAGCTTCCGGTTGTGGTGGATTTCCACGATTTCGATATCTGCATCGGGAAGCAGCGCTGCTGCCCGGCGGGCAAAATCTGCCAGCACGGCAATTCCCAGAGACATGTTGGCGGAGTAAAATACCGGAACGGATTTTGCCGCCTCGTAAATCAGCGCTTTTTCGTCCTCTGTGTGCCCTGTAGTGGAAAGCACGATGGGAAGGGAATGACCCAGAGCATAGGAAATCAACTCCCGAACTGCGCTGTGGTGGGAGAAGTCGATGATGACGTCGGCTTCTCCTTTATAATCTGCAATGTTGTGCAGGTCGAATTCTTCTGAAAATTTGTCAATCTGTGCGGTCAGGATCGTATCGTCCGCACCGGCGGAGACCTGCTCCCGCACAGCGGCGCCCATTCGCCCACCTGCGCCGTTTAAAATAATTTTTGTCATATGGTATTCCTTTGTTTTATGAAATCAGTCCGTGTGTGCGCATGATTTGCAGCATCGCTGCTTCCTTGGCTTCATCCATAGGAGTTAGCGGCAGACGCAGGGTATTTTCGCAAAATCCCATTGCAGCCATTGCAGCTTTTACGGGAATGGGATTCACTTCAGAGAAAAGAGCGCTAATGAGGGCATGATACTGATACTGAAGCTGCGCCGCACCGTGGATATCTCCTGCGAAGAATTTTTCTGCGATCTGGCAGGTTTCTCTGGGGAGTACGTTGGAAAGAACGGAAATGGCACCGATGCCGCCTACGGACATCAGGGGTACGATCTGATCATCGTTTCCGGAATACAGATCCAGCTTTCCGTAAACATAAGACATGGTTTCCACGATTTTAGAGAGGTTGCCGTTTGCTTCTTTGATACCGCAGATATTCTCATGATCTGCCAGAATACGGTAGGTATCCGGTTCGATATTTACGCCGGTACGGGAGGGAACATTATACAGAATCACCGGTGCGTCACTCATATCTGCAATATCGGTGAACATTTTCACAAGTCCCTTTTGGGTTGCTTTGTTGTAATACGGCGTTACGACCAGTACTGCGTCTGCCCCTGCCTCGCAGGCGCAGCGGGTCAGATCCCGGGCGTAGCCGGTGTCGTTGGAGCCGGTGCCGGCGATGATCGGTACGCGTCCTGCCGCACGTTTTACTGCGAAGGCGATTGCGTCCCGGTGCTCGTCGTCGGTGAGAGTGGAGGCTTCTCCGGTGGTACCGCAGACGACCAGCGCGTTGATGCCGGACTCGATCTGCCAGTCGATGATGCGTCCGAACTGGTCGTAGTCGATGCCTTCTGCATTGAAGGGGGTGATCAGCGCAGTGGCGATTCCCTTAAAAATTGTTTTTTTCATGTTGTTCTCGCTTTCCAAACATAAAATATTTTTACTATGGTCCGGCACGTTTTCCGGAAAATAAAAAAGCCAACCCACGGGTCGACTCTGCAAACAAACTGATATTCCTGTAGAATTCAGATAGCTCTCCGCAAAAGCGACAGTCGGGATGCTCTTATTCATCCAAACCAGGACGGACGTGACCAATGTCCTCCTTCGGCATTTGCCCCTTTCCTGCTGACAACGGGCAGTCAACCCTTTTTCATCCGCAGTACTTTTGACAGAATGCACCTCTACCGTGTTGCGGATATTGTAGCACAGATTTTTTCTGCTGTCAAGAGGGAGTTTCAGCATTTTTTGAGGCTGCACAGAAGGTTTGGGTGAAAGGCTCCTCCCAGCAAAGGAAGGTAATTTGCCGCCAAGTACGCGCCTACTCAAGCCCCCTTGTGCAAAGGGAGGTGTCACGGCGTAGTTCGCACCAATAAAAAGGCTCCCTTGTGTAAAGGGAGCTGTCGCGAAGCGACTGAGGGATTGTCCTTCTATCATTTTAGATAATCTACAAATCGGCAGCCCCTGCAAACAATCCCCCGACTTGCCTGCGGCAAGTCACCCCCCCCCTTTGCACAAGGGGGGCTTTTACATAGTATTGTAGATTTTCCTTGACTCTACCCTTGTTTTGCTATATAATAAAAAGTAAGAATGATTAAATTGCCATAATATTGCCATTTGCTGTCCGGCGGCGTTTGCGCAGTATCCAAATATGGCTTTTCAGGACTATTTTTGAAAGGTACGGTAGAAAAATGGCGCAGAAGAAGAAAACGGCGGCACCCGCAACGGAAGCTACAGCGGACAACAAAAAGAAAGCGCTGGAAACGGCAATTTCTCAAATTGAAAAAAGCTTTGGACAGGGCACGATCATCAAAATGGGAGAAAACCCGAAAATGAATGTGTCTGCGGTTTCCAGCGGCTCCCTTGGGTTGGATATCGCCCTCGGCGTGGGCGGATTTCCCAGAGGCAGAATCATCGAAATTTACGGTCCGGAATCCTCCGGTAAAACGACAGTGGCGCTCCATGCGGTGGCAGAGGTGCAGAAGCTGGGCGGCGAAGCTGCGTTTATTGATGCGGAGCACGCGCTGGATCCTCTGTATGCAAAGGCGCTGGGCGTCAACATTGACGATCTTTTGGTGTCCCAGCCGGATTCCGGCGAGCAGGCGCTGGAGGTGTGCGAGGCGTTGGTTCGCTCCGGCGCGATTGACATTGTGATTATCGACTCTGTAGCGGCGTTGGTACCCCAGCAGGAAATTGAAGGAGATATGGGTGCGTCCCACGTGGGTCTCCAGGCGCGGCTGATGTCTCAGGCGCTGCGGAAGCTGTCCGGAACAGTTGCCAAAACAAACTGTATCGTTATATTTATCAACCAGCTGCGCGAGAAGGTGGGCGTGGTTTACGGAAACCCGGAAACGACTACTGGCGGACGGGCGCTGAAATTCTATGCTTCCGTACGGCTGGAGGTTCGTAAGGCAGAGGTGCTGAAAAACGGTACGGAGCCTTACGGAAATCGAGTCAAGTGTAAGGTCGTCAAAAACAAGGTGGCGCCGCCCTTTAAAGTTGCAGAATTTGATATTCTGTACGGCCATGGTATATCCAAAACGGGAGAGGTTGTAGACCGGGGCGTGGAAACAGGCGTAATGGACAAAAGCGGCTCTTGGTATTATTACAACGGCGAGCGCGTGGGACAGGGAAGAGACAACGCACGCAAGTTTTTGGAAACCAATCCGGAAATTCTCGCTGAGATTGAGGAAAAAATCAAAGCGCTGGGAACAGAGCAGGAGGAAGAACTGCCTGCCGGTCTGGAGGATGAGGAAGATTTGGACATTCGCCTTTTGGATATGAATTTGGACGAATAAAAGTAAGATACATAGAGAGGGAAAATTTTGATTTGCAGCAGCATTTCGCTTTGCAATTACCGGAACATTTCCTTGGAAACTGTTTCCTTTTCCGAGGGCGTGAACGTCCTGTTCGGGGATAACGCCCAGGGAAAATCCAATATTCTGGAGGGAATCTACTTTTTTGCAAGAGGGCGCTCCTTCCGGGGCGCACGGGAGCGGGAAATGATCCGGTTCGGGGAAAAGCAGGCGCAGCTGTCCCTGACCTTTCAGAAAGAGGACGCTCAGTATCCTGTAACGCTGGAGGCAGACCTGCCCCATACAGGGAAAAAGGTTCTCCGCCGGGGCGGCGCCCGGCTGTCCGGGGTTCGGGAGATGATCGGCTCCTTTCGCGCCGTGCTGTTTTGTCCCCTCCACCTTTCTTTGGTGGGCGGCGGACCGGCGTTGCGGCGCAGCTTTTTAGATATCGCCCTGTCCCAGCTTTATCCTGCATATCTGGACAGCCTATCCCGGTATAACCGGATTCTGGCACAGCGCAATGCCCTGATCAAATCCGGCTCTGTCACAGACGCGGCAGTTTGGGAAGTATATGCCCGGCAGCTCTCCCAGCTTGGGGCGGATATTGCCGCCCGGCGCTGTGCATATATGCAGGGACTGGAGCGGCATGTGGCGGATATTTTTGCAGGAATGACGGTAGGACGGGAAACGCCCTGCCTTGTATATCAGTCAGGCGCCCTGCCGGAGGCTGCGGACCCAGAGGAAGTCCGCAGCGCCGGAGAAAAACGGCTGTTTGACGCCCTTACCGGCTCTATTGAACGGGAAATCCGGTATGGTGCTACTTTGTATGGCGTTCATAAAGACGATATCAGCATCCGGCTCAACGACCGGGAAGCCCGCAGCTATGCGTCTCAGGGGCAGCAGCGTAGCCTTGCCCTGGCAATGAAGCTGGCGGAAGGGGAAATGGCAAAAACAGTGGGCGGCGAATACCCTGTGTTTTTGCTGGACGATGTGCTCAGCGAGTTGGACGGACAGCGCAGGGAATTTATTCTTCGCTCGCTCACAGGAAGGCAGATTATTGTAACCTCCTGCGAACCGGCATATTTTCATACAGGCGCAGCAGATGCAGTCAGAATGCTGCATGTACAGGATGGAAAAGTCCTGCTGCCGGAAAATGAACGCACACAAATGTGAATAAAAAGCACGGTGCCTGGAGCACCGCGGATAGAATGGGGGAGGAAAAATGCAGTATCAAATCACGGACGTATATGAAACCCGGGCGGGAATTTCCGCCGTGTTGTCCTGCGACGACGGGGAGGAAACGGAGAAAACTCTGCTGTTCAAGCCTTCCCTGTGGCTGGAAGAAGGGCTACAGGTTGGAGACATTCTGGATGAGGAGTGTATGGAGCGCCTGTGCAGTACGGCGCAGTTCTGTCAGGCGATTGCCCGGTCCGAGGGACTGCTGGCAAATTCAGACTACAGCCGGACCCGGTTGATCCACCGGCTGATGCGGTTCGGATTTGACCGGCCTGTATGCGAGCGTGCGGCGGATTATATGATCGAGAAGGGGTATATCCGGGAGACGGATCAAACCCTGCGAATCGCCCGGTTCTACTGCAAAAGCAAACATTGGGGTAAAAAGCGGATCGCCGCAGAGCTCATGGGCAGGGGCTACTGCCATGACGCGGTGATGAATGCGCTGGGTTCTCTGAGTGATGAAGAATATTTTGATTCACTGGTACAGCTTGTGGAGAAAAAATATTCCACCCCCTGTGCAGATGATAAAGAAAAACAGAAACGGATCGCGGCACTGTCCCGTCTGGGCTTTTCCTTTGGGGAAATTCAGCGGGCGTTTGAAAAAACCGGATCCTGAGGAAATAAAGAAGGCTCCCATTGTATATCTCCAAAAAAGCACAAAAGGCTCCCTTGTGCTGGAGCTGCGTAGCAGATCCTAGGGTGCTCCCGCGTAGCGGAGACTGAGGGATTGTCTATACGATCACTTTGAATGATCTATAAACCGGCAGTCTCTGCAAACAATCCCCCCGCGTTTTGCTGCGCAAAACCCACCCCCCTTTACACAAGGGGGGCGGATTGGTGGAAGTTTGCGCCGTGCCACTCCCCCAGGAGATTTGCTGCGCAAACTCCAGCACAAGGGGGGGCTTAGGGTAGTACGGCTTCGGCGAGCCACCTTCCTTTGCCGAGGAAGGCATGCAAAGCTTGCAGAAAATTTAACACAACAAAGTCCCATAGAAAGGAACAGGTTGGTATTTTGGCACAAAACAGTAAAGGAAAAGTAGGGTTTGTTTCCCTTGGATGCGCAAAAAATCTTTGCGATACAGAGGTGATGCTCCACCGTCTCATGGAAGCAGGGTATGAAATTACCCCGGAGGAAACAGAGGCGGATGTAGTAATCGTCAACACCTGCGCATTTATTGAAAGCGCAAAAAAGGAAGCCATTGACAATATCTTGGATATCGCGTGGCTCAAGGAACACGGATCCCTCAAGGGACTGGTTGTGGCAGGGTGTCTCCCGGAACGGTATCGGGAACAGCTTCTGGAAGAAATGCCGGAAATCGACGCTGTCATCGGCGTAGGAAGCATCGACAAAATTGAAGAAGCCGTGGAGAGGGCAATGGCTGGAAAAGGGGAAAAATACTGCTGCCTGCCTGCCAAGGACGCTTGCAGTCTTGGTGGTGACCGGATTGTTACAACCGGGGAAGCATATGCCTACATAAAAATTTCAGAAGGCTGTAACAATCGCTGCGCCTACTGTGCAATTCCCTCTATCCGTGGAGATTTGCGCAGCCGCCCCATAGAAGATATTGTGCAGGAAGCCAAAGGGTTGGACGATATGGGGATCAAGGAGCTTGTCATCATCGCCCAGGATACTACTGTGTACGGGCTGGATCTTTACGGAGAATATGCTCTTCCAAAGCTTCTGCGCGCGATAACGGAAAGCACAAATATTCCCTGGATCCGGATTTTATACTGCTATCCGGATAAAATAACAGAGGAACTGATTGGGGAAATGCGGGATAATGACCGTATTGTAAAATATATTGATCTGCCGGTGCAGCATATCAGTGATAGAATGCTCACCGCTATGAATCGGCACGGAGACAGCGCCTGCGTGCGGGATGCAGTTCGCCGGCTGAAGGAAGCGATGCCGGATATTGTGATCCGTTCTACTGCAATCGTCGGTTTCCCCGGCGAGAGCGAAGAAGATTTTGAACAGCTGTGTCAGTTTGTCAGCGAGGGACCCTTTGTCCGGTTCGGCGCGTTCCCCTATTCCAGAGAAGAGGACACCCCTGCATATTCCATGGAGGAACAGATTGAGGAGGACGTAAAACAGCAGCGGTATGATATTCTCATGCGGCATCAGCTGACAGTCAGCGAGGTATTCCAGCAGTCCCTCATCGGGGAGATTGTACAGGTTCTCTGCGAGGGATTTGATCCGGTGTCTGAGTCCTACTATGGAAGAAGCTACAGAGAAGCCCCGGAAATTGACGGAAAAATCTGGTTCTCCGCGCCCCGTCAGGTGCAGGAGGGAGAATTTGTTTCCGTGCATATTACAGAAGCTATGGACTACGATCTGGTTGGAGAAGCAGAGGCATGATTACAGTTGAAACCCTGTTTTCCGGCTCCTCCGGAAACTGCACCCTGGTCCGGACAGAGAACACCGCCGTGCTGGTGGACGCCGGAAAAAACTGCAAAGCAGTTTGTGCATCCCTGGATGCGTTGGGCATGTCCCTATCCGATATTTCCGCTGTATTTGTGACCCATGAGCACCGGGATCATATCAGTGCCTTAGATGTGATGATGCGTCGGCACTGGGTGCCGATTCATGTAACATCCCTGTCGGCTCCGGAGCTGTGCCGGGGGCGCAGTGCCGCTGTCGCTGCAAGGGTGCATCAGGGGCTTTTATATGAAGAGCAGATCGGTGATTTGACAGTCCGTTCCTTCCCGCTGCCCCATGACAGCGCTGGGCATGTGGGATATGTATTTGTGTCGGCGGACGGGGATACCGCCGGGGTTGCCACCGACATGGGGTATGCGACTATGGATGCATATAATAACCTGCGCCGCTGCCGGACAGTGGTGCTGGAAGCAAATCATGATTTGGAGATGCTCCGTCTGGGACCGTATCCCTTCCCGCTGAAACAGCGGATTCTTTCCCGGTTCGGGCACCTTTCCAATGTGGACTGCGCAGGACTGTGCTGCGGACTTGCAGACAGTGATACGGAGCGGATCATTCTGGCGCATCTAAGCCATGAGAATAATACGCCCCTTGCCGCGTATCAGACTGTGCGTGCTGCACTGGATCAAAACGGGCATTCGGATACCGCTCTTTCTGTGGCAAAGCGGGACCTTCCCGGAAGCGTGGAGGATGTCTGCGGGCGTACCCCGCGGGAGTGGTCCTGTCGGGAGGCTTCAGCGGCATTATGATCAAATTGAAGCTGATTGTTTTAGGGCAGCTTACGGAAGCCCATTGGCGTGCTGCCTGTGACGAATATAAGAAGCGTCTTTCTCATTCCTGCAATGTACAGGAAATAGAATTAAAAGAAGTGCGTATGGGCAGAGACCCGGCACAGGGAGAAATTACAGCGGCGCTGGAACGGGAAGCGGATCAGATTCTTGCACAGATTCCCCCCGGGGCGTTTACAGTGGCGCTGTGTGTGGAAGGAAAACAGTACACATCTCCGGCGCTGTCCGCGTTAATAGATGAAAAAATCACTGCCGGCGCCAGCGAGCTTTGCTTTATTATAGGTTCCTCTCACGGACTTTCAGAGCGGGTGAAGCAGGCGGCAAACCTGCGTTTTTCCATGTCGGCGCTCACATTCCCCCACCAACTGGCCCGGGTGATGCTGTACGAATGTATTTACCGGTGCACGGAAATCCGGCGGGGATCTCCCTATCATAAGTAATTATCCTGCAAGCGAGGAAAAGGTACAAAGCGTTGAAAACTACCGAGCGTTTGAAGCTGCAACTGAAAAGGAAATTGCCGGCGTTTGTGTGCGCCGTTTTTATAGTGCTTCTTTTTGGGCTGTACTATCTGGGTGTGTATGACGTTTCCTTTTTGAAACGGCCCGCTGAATGGGAAAACCATATTGATAAATTGTACACGGTTTTGTTTGGAAAGGAAGAAGAAAAACCGAGCACCGATCCGGATAATACGGAACCGGAGGAACCGGAACGGCCGAACAGAAGACCTTCCGGCGGTTCCAGCGGCGGCAGTTCCAATTCCAGACCGTCCCGCAAACCGGTAACGGATATGGAATTTTCCACAGTATCCGAACTGGCGGGGCAGGGCTGGACGCGGACGGACGCAGTGTATTCGGATGCCTGTCAGTTTGCACGGCTGGACACCTTTTACGCTATGCCCCGGGCGTTTTCCTACTCCCAGAAAACCTATGACAAGGAAGAATTGATTTATTTTGAGGACGGCACTGAGTCCCAGCGGCAGGTCGTGCGTGCCGTAGACCAGCGCCCTGCACTGGAGCTGTATATGGGATATATCCTGTATGACGACCGGGGTACTCTGTATATTCTGGGTCCTGACGGTGTGCCCCTGCGGCAGTATAGTGACGAGCAGTATGTCCCTGCTTATACCAGGGATACAGAGGGTCGTCCCCTGTTTTATTCTCCTTATTCCTATACTATGACCTATCCCACTGAGCTGGGTGAGCCGGATGAGGAAGGCAATCAGGAGTGGCTGCAAACGAGCACGATCCGCGTGGAGGATAAAAGGTATTATTATCTGGGTGCGGACGGGCGAACCTTTGTAGAATCGGATTATGATGATTCCGTAGACGGACGGGGACTGTATTTTGACTACCCGTCTTACTATGGCGATTCCGACAGCCAGTATACCCGGTATTATAAAAAGATCACCAAAGTGGTAACGGATTTGAAATGGAACACTTCCCTGCAAAAGCTGTCCGAGTGGCTGTATGCAAAAAAAGAGCCGGATCTGGAAGATGAAGAAACAGTATTTCCCTATACCCGGGCATATGCCATGCGGGGGGGATATGCCGCGGTGATGCAGGATATCCATTGGGATTATTATAATAATGTGACAGAAAATGGCGTAACGGAGAACCGGTATTTTGAAGTTGTCAGCAACGAAATGCGGATCATCGACGAATCGGGGCGGGAAATGTTTTCCTCCCGGAAAAATTATGTCAGCAGCGAGGGCTGGTCTGCAAATGAACGGTTTGTAGAACCCCTTTCCCGCGGAATTGACGCGCTCGGCAGCTACTATTTTGATCACGGTCTGATGCGCCTGCGGATTCAGGCGTATGACCGGTATCATTTCACCGATTTGGATATGATCCGTATTGTGTCCGATGAAGACGTGCTGGTGTATCCGAACGGCGAGCGGTTCAATATTCCGGCAGGATACCGGCTGGTTTCGTATTCCGACGGGATTCTTCTGCTGGAGAAGGACGGTCTGTACGGATATCTGACCAATACGGGCGCATGGATTCTCCAGCCGGAGGCGGCAGACGCAAAGCCCTTTGTAGAAGGGGTTGCGGTGGTGCAGATGGAAGGAAAGTACGGCGCGATCAATACGGACGGGGAATATGTGATCCCCTGTAAATATGAGTATGTCTCCAATGTTTCCAGCGGCAATTTGGTCGCATACAGTGAGCAGGACGGCTGGGAAATCTATCAGAAAATGGCGCCGGCAGCGTCATAAGTGTTCCGGAAAGGAAATAGTACAGCATGGCATTGCATGATTTTGATGTGATCGTAGTGGGCGCAGGGCACGCCGGCGTGGAAGCCGCTCTTGCCTGCGCCCGGCGCGGTTTGGATACAGCAGTGTTTACGATCAGCCTGGACGCAGTGGCAAATATGCCCTGTAATCCTTCTGTAGGAGGAACGGGTAAAGGACATCTGGTGTTTGAATTGGACGCGCTCGGGGGCGAAATGGGGTACTGCGCAGATTGCAGCACCATTCAGTCCCGGACGCTGAACACAGGAAAAGGCACGGCGGTGCAGTCCAAACGGGTACAGGCGGACCGGATCGCATATAGCAAGCGGATGAAGCAGGTTTTGGAAAATACCCCCCACCTGTCCCTGATTCAAGGGGAAGTGTGCAGCCTGCTTACGGAAACTGCCGCCGGAAAAAAACGTGTGCGCGGCGTAATAGCAGCCCCCGGCGGGGAATACCGGGCGCGGGCGGTGATTCTGTCCAGCGGTACATATCTTGGCGGCACAACCCATGTGGGAGAAGTCCGGCGCAGTGCAGGACCAGACGGCATCCTTCCGGCAGGGGAGCTGAGCGCATCCCTGATGGAAAACGGGATTCGCCTTGCACGGTTTAAAACGGGAACGCCTCCCCGGGTGCACCGGGCTTCCATTGATTTTTCTAAGTTAGAACGGCAGGACGGAGAAGAACATATTACGCCCTTCTCCTATCGGACGGACAGTGCGCGGCTCAATGGGATCCGGCAGCTTCCCTGCTATATTGTTTATACCAGCGGGCGCACCCACCAGATCATCCGGGATAATTTGCACCGTTCCCCCCTATATTCCGGGCAGATTCACGGAACAGGACCCCGGTACTGTCCTTCTATTGAAGATAAAGTGGTGCGGTTTGCCGATAAAGAGCGGCATCAGCTTTTTGTAGAGCCCATGGGGCTGGATACGGAAGAAATCTATCTTCAGGGATTTTCTTCCTCCCTCCCGGCAGACGTCCAGTATGAAATGCTCCGCAGTCTGTCCGGATTTGAGGAGGCACAAATTATGCGGTATGCATATGCCATTGAATATGACTGCGCTGATCCGACCCAGCTGTATCCTACCCTTGCTTTTAAGGATGTGGAGGGATTATACGGTGCGGGGCAATTCAACGGTTCCTCCGGATACGAGGAGGCGGCGGTGCAGGGGCTGATTGCAGGCATCAATGCCGCTGCCATGCTGGAGGGACGTCCCCCGGTGATTCTACCCCGGTATTCCTCTTATATCGGTACGCTGATTGATGATTTGGTGACAAAAGGCACGAACGAGCCGTACCGGATCATGACCTCCCGCTCCGAATACCGGCTGATGCTCCGGCAGGATAATGCGGACCGGCGCTTGCTGGAATATGGCAGAGCAGCAGGACTGATTGATGACGCGCGGTATGAAGATGTGTTGGAAAAGTGCCGCAGGGAAGACAGGGAAATTGATCGTTTGGAGCACACAAACGTGTCTCCGTCGGCAGTCAACGGGATTCTTACTTCCCTTGGAAGCAGCGAAATTACCACCGGCGCAAAGCTGGCAGATCTGCTCCGCCGTCCCCAGATCACCTATGGGGATTTGTCTCCGGCGGACCCGGACAGGCCGGATTTGCCGGAGGATGTGGTCCGCACAGTGGAAACGGAGATCAAATACGCAGGGTATATTACCCGGCAGCAGGCGCAGGCAAAAAAACAGAAGAAGATGGAAGAGAAGGCGCTTCCGATGGATTTGGATTATACAAAGATCAAGGGGCTGCGATTGGAAGCAATGCAGAAATTGCAGGCGGCTAAGCCTGCATCTCTGGGACAGGCATCCAGAATATCCGGTGTCAGCCCGGCAGATATTTCCGTTTTGGTGATTTATCTGTCTTTAAAGGAATAAAAAAGCACAAACAAAAAAGGCTCCCTTGTGTTGGAACCCAGCACGAATCAAAGCCTTCCCCAGCAAAAGGAGGGGGCACAGCGTAATCTTCCACTAATCCTAAGCCCCCCTTGTGTAAAGGGGGGTGGATCGCCGTAGGCGAGACGGGGGGATTGTTTGCAGGAACTGCCGATTTAAAGATCATTCAAAATGATTGTTTTACAATCCCTCACCCGCTGCGCGGGAGCTCCCTAGGATCTGCTACGCAGCTCCAGCACAAGGGAGCCTTTTTTGTTTGTGCAGATTAAAAAATAATTTCCTTACCGTTCTTTGAGGAATCGTAGATGCCCTGCATGATTTTGGACGTTTTGATTGCATAGTCAATGTGGGAGCGTTCTTTCTCACCGGTACGGATGCAGTGCAGGAATGCGTCAATTTCCCGCTGGAACATGTTGATTTCCGGAATTTCTACATCCTCTGTAAACAACTCGCCGTTCCGCGTGCCGTACACCTTATAATTTCCGCAGTATTGGAGACGGATTCCCGCTTTTGTGCCGATAAAATCCAGATACTGTTCCTCTTCTTCAATATTCTGCGCCCATGCCCCTTCCAGAGTGATCACCGGGCCGGTAGTTCGGATAAATGCGGACACGGAATCCTCCACGTCATAGGTTCCGTTTACGTCCCGGGTGCTCTCGCTCCACATATACCGGTAAACGTATCCGGGAATATCTGTTCCAAGTTTGGAATATACCGCGCCGGTTACGGAAATCGGATCCGGTTCTCCCACGCAGTACAGTACCTGATCCAGACGGTGCACGCCCCAGTCGATGAGCACGCCACCGCCGGATATATCTTTTGTAGTAAATGCGCCGCCGATACCTGGAATACTTCTGTGACTGCGGAAGTTGATAAATACGTGATATACTTCCCCAAGCTCGCCGTCCAGAATGCGCCGGCGAACCTGATTGACCGCTTCATGGAACCGGCAGACAACGCCGATATTCAGCACCTTCCCTGTTTCCCTTTGTACCTTCTGCATTTCCAGCGCTTCGCTGTAGACCCGTGCAGCAGGCTTTTCGCAAAGCACATGCTTGCCGGCGCGCATCGCGTCAATGGATATCACACTGTGCATCCGGTTGGGTGTGCAAACGGAAACAGCGTCGATTTCCGGATCCTCCAGCGCCACATGATAGTCGGTAATTGCGATACCGCAGCCCTGCTCCTGTACACATGCCTGTGCTTTTTCCGGGATAGTATCGCAAAAGTACTTGATTTCGGCATCCTCTGCCGCCATATAACAGGGGATGTGAGAGGATCTTGCGATGCATCCGCATCCGATCACGGCGATTTTGATTGTAGACATAAGCCCTCCTGCCCGCCTTCTGCGGGCTGCTTCGTTTTTAGTCATTATAGCGATTCGCTTTTTTATTTGCAATAGGAACGGCGAAATTTTTTCTGTTTTTTGAATGGACTCCTTAATTTTCATTTTCCTTTTAAAAATCATTTTATGCGGTATTGAGTTTTAATTTGTGGTATGCTATCATATGTATCAGAAGAAGTCATGTGCTTTGAGGGGAGGGCTTTTCGTGAAGGACGAACAGGATGAATCCAGAGAACAGTCCGGCTTACTGGGGAATTTGGATACCGATGCATTGCAGGCGCGTATCGGGCAGGCACAGGAAGATTCGATCCCGCAAAGTGAACCCCCGGAACAGCTCCTGGGAGGCAGACCAGATCCGGCACAGATCAATAAAGAAATCCGGCGCGCCGCAAAGCGGCAGCTTTGGATTGTTGCGGCCTGTGTTTTGCTGGTGTTTGCCGGTGCGGCGGCGTTGTTTCTGCGGTTCGGAAATCTGTTTTCCGGCAAGCAGGCGAAAGACGAAATTACGACACTCACCCAGGAGCAGGCACCGTGGCTTGTTATGGCAGATGGAATGCTGTCCTGGAATCCGGAGTATACAAAAGAAAAATCTATTGATTTGATTATTCCAGATACCTTTGACGGGGAAGCCGTACAGGGCGTTGCCGACGAGGGGTTTGCCCATGTGGATCAGATCGTATCAGTGAGGGTGTGTTCTGATGTTCCCTATATCGGCGTGCGCGCTTTTGAAGGATGTACAGAGCTAACCGACGCAGCCCTTGGCGGCGTGGAGGAGCTTTCCTACGGTGCGTTTGCCGGCTGCACGTCTTTGGAGGCGGCTGTCGGAAATGCCCTTGTGCATATCGGCGCATATGCTTTTCAGGACTGTGGCGCCCTTGCTTCCTTTTCCTTCGGAGATACAGTCACTTCCATCGGTACCTGCGCCTATCAGAATTGCAGTGCGCTTGGTATGGATTTGGTTTTGCCGGATTCCCTATCCAAAATCGGTCAGAATGCTTTTGAAAACTGCACGTCTCTTACAGGTATTACAGTTCCCGATGCAGATTCCATCGGGGAAGGCGCTTTTGCCGGCTGCACTGTTGTCGGTACGGTACAAGTAGATTGTCTGAACGTGGGAGGACGTGCCTTTGCCGGCTGTACAGCTCTTTCCCATGCAGCCTTTGGCGGGAAAACCCTTACGCTTGGGAAGGAACTTTTTGACGGGTGTGAAGCCCTCGATACAGTGACTTATGAAAATCAGAGTATTTCCCTGGGAGAAGGGGTATTTGCAGGCTGCGCCGCTCTTACCGTTCCGCCGCTGCCGGAAAACACTACACAAATTCCCGCCCGTTTGTTTGCAGACTGTACCGGACTTGCGGAAACCGGATTGACCGGTCGGATTTTGCGTGTGGGAGATGAAGCATATGCGGGCTGCACCGGGCTTGCGCAGGTGCAGATTCCCGGTAATATAGATTTTCTGGGTGAAGGGATTTTTAGCGGCTGCACGGGACTTTCTGCATATGATCTTCCGGCGGTGACAGAAATTCCTGCCCGTATGTTCAGTGGCTGTACAGGACTGAAGGAAGCGGTGATTCCTGCCGGCGTGCAGAAAATTGGGGAGAGCGCCTTTGCAGACTGCACCGGGATTTCCCTTGCAAATATTCCGTACAGTGTTGTTTCCGTGGAAGATCATGCGTTTGCCGGCTGCACGTCTCTATACAAACTGTCCCTGCCTGCTTCCTTAGAGTCCATTGGCGAGCGTGCGTTTGCCGGGTGCACAGGCGTGCAGTATCTGGATATTCCGAAAAGCGTTACCTCCATTGGAGATGGGGCCTTTGCCGACATGGAGAAGCTCCAGTCCCTGGGGCTGTTTGCATCCGCACAGGTTACTGCGGCAAACTTTGCCGGGTGCGGATCCCTGGCAGATATACGGGTTTCCGGATTTGATTCTCTTTATTCTGTGAGCGGTGGCGTGCTGTTTTCCGCAAATGGAGAAACGCTGATTCTGTATCCCGGCGGACTTTCCCAGCAAAGCTATACGGTTCCCGGAAAAGTGAAAAAGATTGACGCAGGCGCATTCCGTAGCTCCCGTCTGAGAATAGTGCATACGGGCAGTGTACAACTGATTGGAATGCATGCGTTTGCAGACTGCGGTTCTTTGCAGTCGGCAGTATTGGGAGAGGGACTCACAGCCATGGGCTTTGGTGCTTTTCAGAATTGCAGCGAGCTTGCCCAGGTACAGCTGCCCCATTCTCTTACTGCTGTTGACAGCATGGTTTTCAACGGCTGCACCAGTTTGAACAGGCTTTCGCTTCCGGTGGAAATCATAGATATTGCCGCAGATTCTTTTGAAAAAAATACTACTTTTCTGATAGAAGAAAATGCGCCCATACTGGAAAAATTAAAAGACGGCGGCTGGAATTATGAAATAGAACAGAAGAAATCCTGATGCGCGCACCTGCGCCGAGAAAATACTGTATGTTTTTTCCCGGTGTGGATAAAATATATTCAATATTATTTTTTAGGAGGATTTACCCATGAAAAAGATTTTATCCCTATTTTTGGCGCTCATTTTGATCGGGGCATTATTTGCAGGATGCAGCGATCAGGCTGGGAACGGCAAGGATACAGACGCGAAGGACACTGGGTCGGCAGATTCAAAAAAGGATGAGACCGGTGCATACAAGCTTGGTATGGGCGTTCTGACAGATACAGACAGCTCCAAAGACGGAACTGCCCAGGTGAACGCAACAGTTGCGGCAGTGGTTATAGACGAAAAAGGTAAAATCGTCGATTGTTATATTGACGCTTTGCAGAACAAAATGTCTGTAAAGGACGGCGTGGCTGAAAAAGGACAGACATATAAAACAAAGCAGGAGCAGGGGACTGACTACGGCATGAAGGATATCTCCGGGATCGGTAAGGAATGGAATGAGCAGGCTGCGTTCTTTGCCGGCTTTGTAAAAGGTATGACCGGAGACGAGGTTTCAACAATCAAAACGGAGAAAAACGATAGCGGAAGCGTAGTAGCTGCGGACGAGGATTTGTATGCCGGCTGTACCATCGACATCAGTGATATGATGCAGGCAGTGGCAAAAGCTTGCAAGGATGATCAGGCTTATCCCTTCCAGTCTGCCGACAATCCGAAGGTGCGGATCGGAACTGTGACGGAAGATGCTTCCTCTAAGGACGCCACAGAAGATGCGGATGGACTGGCAGCTATGTATACCAATTTTGCTGCTATTGTAGAAAAGGACGGTAAGGCAGTCGCATGCTGCATTGATGTGATCGAACCGAAAATTTCCTTTGCGAAGGATGGTAAGATTGGAGAGATCAAGTTTGCCGGTTCCAAGCGGGAACTGAAGGCGGACTACGGCATGAAGGACGTTTCAGGGATCGGTAAGGAATGGAATGAGCAGGCGAAGGCTTTTGCAGATTATGTAGCAGGCAAAACGCCGAGTGAGATTGCCGGTATTGAAACACAGAAGAACGACAGCGGACGTATGGTTGCAAAAGATGCAGATTTGTACGCAGGATGCACCGTGAGTATTGATCAGTGGATTGCTGCGGCAGCAAAGGCAGTGGGCAAATAACGTAAAATGGAAAAGGGATCCTGCCGGGGGCAGGATCCCTGCATTTGTATAAAAGCTGGGAAAGGCATACTGCACATATGAAAAAGTATCTGGTTATACTGGTCACGGTCATGATGATTGTATTTTCGCTGCCCGGATGCGGCACTGCTGCGTCTGCATTGACCCGGTATTCCCGTTCTTCCTTTGAATTGTTTGATACGGTGGCGGTGATTACCGGGTTTGATACATCGGGAGAAGCGTTTGACGCGAAGGCAGACTGGCTGCTGGAGCTGTTGGAAGAGTATCATCAGCTATATGACATATATCATGACTACGAAGGGATCAATAATCTGAAAACGGTCAACGACAACGCCGGTGTGCGTCCTGTGCCTGTTGACAAGCGGATTCTGGATCTGCTGGAATACTCCATAGAAATGTACCATGTCACAGACGGATTTACAAATGCGGCAATGGGGAGCGTGCTGTCTGTCTGGCACAGGTATAGGGAAGCCGGTGCAGACGATCCGGAGCATGCCAAACTGCCAAGCCGGGAAGAACTGGATGACGCGGCACAGCATATGGATATATCCGGGATTATTCTTGACCGGACGGAGAATACAGTTTATTTATCCGATCCAAAAATGCAGTTGGATGTGGGTTCCATAGCCAAAGGATATGCTACGGAAAGATTGGCTGCGGCGGCAGAAGAAAAGGGCTGGGATCATTTGGCATTCAGTATCGGCGGAAATGTGCGCACTGTGGGAACCAAAGGGGACGGATCCCCCTGGACGGCGGGCATTCAAAATCCGGACCCGGGTGCGCAGGATGCGCCTATATGCCGGGTTGCGCTGACAGATCTGGCGCTGGTGACCAGCGGATCCTATCAGCGGTATTATACTGTAGACGGGGTACGGTATCATCATATTATACATCCGGATACGCTGTATCCGGAGAATCGTTTTGTATCTGTGTCTATTGTTTGCGGAAATTCCGGAATGGCGGACGCCCTATCCACAGCGGTATTCAATATGGAGTATCAGGACGGCAGGGCGCTGATTGACAGTATGGACGGCGTAGAGGCTGCTTGGGTGGACGCAGAAGGCGGTTTCGATTATACCGATGGATTTGCAGCAATGCTGATAGAGGAAGAATAGGAAATAGCAAAAGCAAAAAAGCCCCCCTTGTGTAAAGGGGGCTCCCGCGTAGCGGGTGGGGGATTGTTTATACGATCATTTTGAATGATCTTTAAATCGGCAGTTCCTGCAAACAATCCCTCCGTCACGGCTCCGCCGTGCCACCCCCCTTTGCACAAGGGGGGCTTTTTGTTGGGATAAAACTGTAACGCGCCCCCAGGAGATTTGCTACGCAAACTCCAGCACAGGGGGAGCTTTTTTAGTTTTCCTTCACCACTCCCGTTTTTTGTATGAAGCTACAGCACCAATTCCGCCTGCGATCAGCAGAAGGGCGGCAATACCC
>CANTEM010000004.1 GCA_947652805.1 uncultured Clostridia bacterium
AGGGGAGTTCTAAAGGCCCCCTTGTGTAAAGGGGGCTGTCACAGCAAGGCTGTGACTGGGGGATTGTAATACTATTATTTTAGATAATCTACAAATCAGCAGTTTTACAATCCCTCCGTCGCTATGCGACACCTCCCTTTGCACAAGGGAGGCTTAAAAAAGTTTCTGCACCACATAAAGAAAGGACCGGTTATACCTATGAAAATACTGATTCTCAACGGACCCAATTTGAATTTGCTCGGCCTTCGGGAGCCGGACATCTACGGCACGGAAAGCTATCAGGCGCTGCTGGATTCTATCGATGAAACCTGCCGGCAGGCGGAAATCGAATATGAAGTGTTCCAGTCCAATCATGAGGGCGCTTTGGTAGATAAAATCCAGGAGGCATACGGCAAGTTTGACGGAATCGTGATCAATCCGGCGGCATATACCCACACCAGCGTTGCCATTCTGGACGCCCTGAAGGCGGTAGGACTGCCGACGGTTGAAGTACATCTCTCCGATGTGCACAGCCGGGAAACCTTCCGCAAGATTTCCTATGTATCTGCGGCGTGTGTGAAGACCATAACCGGTAAAGGCTTTGCAGGATATTGGGAAGCCCTTCTCTTTTTAAAGGAACTGGAAAGGAAGAACCGGCATGATTTTTGATATACACACCCACTGTTTTCCCAATGCACTGGCACAGCGCGCGATTGCAAAGCTATCCTTTGCCTCCGGCGGGCTGGAACCCCATACAGACGGCACCCTTCCCTCTCTGGAAGCGCTGATGCACCGGCAGGGCGTGGATGCGTTTGCAGTGCAGAATATTGCCACCAATCCGGGACAAATGAAGAAGGTAAACGATTTTGCTGCGTCTATACAGTGCAAGCATATTTATCCCTTTGGAAGCGTCCATCCGGACGCACCGGACGCCCTGGAGGAGCTGGAACGTATTGCATCTATGGGCATGCGGGGGGTCAAGCTGCATCCGGATTATCAGGATTTTTTTGTAGACGATCCACGCATGTTCCCCATCTATAAAAAAGCTGCTGATCTGGGACTTGTCATTCTGTTTCATGCCGGACAGGATTTTGGATATAGAGCCCCCTTCCACTGTACGCCAAAACGGCTTGCCCGGGCACTGTCCCATATAGACGGTCCTGTGATTGCCGCCCACTGGGGCGGCGCCTGTATGGGAGAAGAGGTGCTTCAATATTTATGTGGGCTGCCCCTATATTTTGATTTATCCTTCGGATATGGTACAAAGCCCCGCTCCGAGGCGTTGGATATTATTGAAAAGCATGGAACGAATCGGCTTTTATTTGGATCAGACTGCCCCTGGCACACGCCGGAAATGGAACTGCGGCTGCTAGAAACACTGGAATTATCCTCGTCGGAGCGCAAGGATATCCTTTGGAACAACGCGGCAGAACTGCTGAAAATACAATAAATGAAAGGCTCCAACCAAACAAAAAGGTCCCCTTGTGCAAAGGGGGCTGTCACAGCAAAGCTGTGACTGGGGGATTGTTTACGATCATTTTGCAGGATTATCAAATCGGCAGTATTACAACCCCTCCGTCGCTACGCGACACCTCCCCTTACACAGGGGAGGCTTTTGTTTGATTAGGATTACACAAGGGAAGCTTGCGCAGAAGATGCATTTTCTGTCTGGCTTTCCTTCTGCTTTTCCTCTACCTGCCGGCGAAGCTCCTGCAATGCGTCTGCAAGGGAACCTACCTGATCAATCAAACCGATATCCACCGCTTCCCAGCCGTCAATTAAGGAGCCTACATCTGTGGCGATCTGATCCGTGCGCATCAGATATTCCCGGAATTTTTCATCAGATACATGGGAATGCTCTGTAATAAACCGGACGATCCGATCCTGCATCCGTTCAAAATAATAATAGGTTTGTGGCACGCCTACCACCGTACCGCTCATACGAACCGGATGAATGGTCATCGTAGCGGAGGGTACGATAAAGGATTTTTTCGCGCAGACTGCCAGAGGCACGCCGATGGAATGCCCGCCCCCAAGTACCAGAGATACCGTGGGTTTGGACATGCCTGCAATCATTTCCGCAATGGCAAGCCCCGCTTCCACATCGCCGCCCATGGTGTTCAGTACCAAAAGGAGTCCGTCGATCTCATCTGACTGTTCGATAGACACAAGCAGGGGAATAATATGCTCATATTTGGTGGCCTTCTGACCGTCTCCCAATATAAAGTGTCCCTCTACCTGACCGATAATCGTAAGGCAGTGTATGGTTTCCCCATCTTTTTTGGATATTACACTGCCGCTTTTCATAATAAAATCTAACTGCTCGTTTTCCGCACTGCCGGTATCCTCTGTTCCGGTGCTGTCCTCGGGATTTTCCCCGCCGGCATCTTTTAATTTATTTTTATCTATGTCCATGTCCGTCTCCTTTTCTCTGGTTAAATTCCCACTTATTATGCGCAAATCTGGAAAAATCTATACTTCCTCGTTGACAAAAGGGGATCTTATGGTATCATAAACATAGAATGTATGTTGGAAAAGGAAACGATGCCAATGGAATTATGTGAAATATTAAAACGGGTGGATCACACCCTGCTTGTTCCCACAGCGGTGTGGGAGGATATCCGCAAAATCTGCGATGAGGGAATCTTCTACCATACCGCATCCGTTTGTATCCCCCCGTCCTTTGTACGGCAGGCGGCAGCGTATACGGCAGGCAGCGTGCCGATTTGTACGGTAATCGGGTTTCCAAACGGATATATGACCACGGCGGCAAAATGCTTTGAAGCACAGCAGGCAGTAGCGGACGGCGCAGCGGAAATAGATATGGTCGTCAATCTGGGCTGGGTACGGGCAGGCATGTATGATGCAGTGCTTGCGGAAATCAATCAGGTGAAAGCGTCCTGCGATGGCAGGCTGCTAAAAGTGATCATCGAAACCTGTCTTTTGACGGAAGCAGAAAAAATCCGCATGTGCGACGTTGTATCTGATTCCGATGCAGATTTTATCAAAACCTCTACTGGCTTTTCCACAGGCGGCGCTACACGGGAGGATATTATTTTAATGAAAGCGCACATGGCTCCCGGCAAAGGGATCAAAGCGGCAGGAGGCGTGAGCGGACCGGAGGCAGCAGCGGAGCTGATCCGTCTGGGAGCAGACCGGATTGGTACCAGCCGGGTGATTGCAGCGCTGGTACAAAAACAAAAGGAGGGCACAGCTTATGAAACCATATCCAACACCGCATATTAACGCGTCTCCCGCCGATTTTGCACCGGTGGTTCTGATGCCCGGCGATCCTCTGCGGGCGAAATATATAGCAGAAACCTTCCTGACAGACCCTGTGCTGGTCAACAATGTCCGGGGCGTGCAGGGATACACCGGCAGCTACAAGGGAAGGCGCATCTCCGTTATGGCAAGCGGCATGGGTATGCCGTCCATGGGCATTTATTCCTACGAGCTGTTCAACTTTTTCGGTGTGGAGGCAATTATCCGGGTCGGCTCCGCCGGCGGAATCCGGGAGGACGTACATCTGCGGGATATTGTGATCGGCCAGGGCGCGTGCACAGATTCTGCATTTTCTCACACGTTCCGGCTTCCCGGAGCCTTTGCGCCCATTGCAAGCTACCGACTGTTGGAGCACTGCACAGGGGTGGCAAGAGACGCGGGGCTGGCATATCATGTGGGGAATCTTCTTTCCAGCGATCTTTTTTATCATGATGATCCAGATTCCACCGCCCTTTGGAACAAGATGGGCGTGCTTGCGGTGGAAATGGAAGCGGCAGCGTTATATATGAACGCAGCCCGCGCGGGGAAACACGGGCTGGCGATCTGTACGGTGTCCGATCATCTCCTGACAGGAGAAGCGACAACAGCGCAGGAGCGGCAGACCTCTTTTACAGATATGATGCGTCTTGCCCTGGAAACGGCAGTGTCGTTTATGGAGGATATGTGATAAGGCTCCCTTTGCACAAGGGAGGCTGATGAAGTTAAGCGGGAGCCTTTTCGTTCGTACAAACTTTTTGCATATATACTCTCCCCCGGGAGACAATAAGAACAGCTTAACCGGAAGGAAGGAACTGCAATGGACGATAAAAAGAAAAAGAAACCCATCGAAAATGAAGAAAATCTTACATCCCCTCTGGAGGATTTTACCGGTCCCGATGAACCGAACGGACCTGCATCCGCCCAGATTTACCCTTCCAATGAAGTGGAGGACGGCATTCGTCCCCGTATGACGGTGGGAGATCTTGCAGGAGAGGAATACTCCCGCTATCCCGCAAAAAACACCGAAGACGGCGGAAATATGCCCGTAGGAGAAGACTGAATAAAAAGAATCGTTCTGAGCGCGATCCGCACTCAGAACGATTCTTTTTTACAGAAAAGCTGCATATGCTTTATAAGTTTGGACGATACGGGTATAACTATAGAAAAGGCATTAGAAAGGCAGCGATGATCATGTACATCAATCCGAAATTACAGGATATCCGCTATGAAATCCGCGGCGCACTTCAGCAGACTGCGGACGAAATGCAAAAACGCGGAGAGGCGGTTCTGCATCTCAATATTGGAAATCCGGCTTCCTTCGGATTCCGTGCGCCGGCGGACTTGCTGCACACGTATATAGACTGCCTTACAGAGACCCAGGGATATTCCGACTCCCGGGGGCTGCTCAGCGCCCGGCTGGCGATCACGGAATACTGTAAAAACAAAGGCATGGCTCCCTATTCCCCGGATGCTGTGTACACAGGCAACGGCGTCAGCGAGATGATTCTCATGTCCATGCAGGCGCTTTTAGAGGACGGAGACGAAGTGCTTGTCCCGGCGCCGGACTATCCCCTGTGGACGGCTGCCGTCCGGCTGGCAGGGGGACGTGCCGTACATTATTTGTGTGATGAGGATGCAGGGTGGAATCCTGATTTGCAGGACATGGAGCGAAAAATCACCCGCCGCACCCGGGGCATTGTAATCATCAATCCCAATAATCCCACAGGAGCCTTATATCCCGCCGGGGTGCTGGCGGAAATCGGAACCCTTGCCCGGCGACATGGACTGATTCTGTTATCCGATGAAATTTATGATCGGCTGGTACTGGACGGGAATACTCACACAGCGACAGCAGCAGCGGCGCCGGACGTACCGGTGATCTGCTACAACGGACTTTCCAAATCCCATCTGCTCACCGGATTCCGCTGCGGCTGGATCTGCCTGTGCGGGGACTGGTCCCGGCATGAGGGATTTATCCGGGGAATGGATTTGCTCGCCTCCCTCCGGCTTTGTTCCAATGTTCCCTCCCAGGCGATCATCCCGGCGGCGCTTGCAAACGACGCGGCAATGCAGGCGCTTCTCGCTCCCGGCGGCAGGATCTTCCGACAGCGACAGGCTGTATGCAATGCGCTGGGAAAGCTCTCCGGGGTCAGCTTCTGCACACCCCAGGCAGGGTTTTATATTTTTCCGAAAATTGACCTGCGCGCCTATCCTATCGGCGATGATATCCAGTTCGCCACCCGTCTGCTCACCCAGGAGAAAATTCTGATCACGCCGGGCACCGGCTTTAACTGGACTGCTCCGGATCATTTCCGGATTGTATTTCTTCCGGAGGCGGCACAACTTACAGATGCAGTTGCGCGCATCGGTAAGGTATTGGAATCCTTTGCATAAACGGAAAAGGAAGAGAAAACCCTTCCTTTTCCTTATTCCTTATCAAATCCGGGAAGCTTTCCCCGGAGGTACTGTCCCGTATAAGACGCAGGACACGCTGCAACCTCCTCGGGTGTGCCGCAGCAGACGATATTGCCGCCGCCGGCGCCGCCCTCCGGTCCCAGATCAATAATATAATCCGCCGTTTTGATAATATCCAGATTGTGCTCGATGACCAGCACGGTGTTTCCCGCATCTACCAGACGCTGCAATACGCTGATCAGCTTCTCCACATCGGCAGTGTGCAGTCCCGTGGTAGGCTCGTCCAGCACATAAATCGTGCGGCCTGTACTGCGCTTGGAAAGCTCTGCGGACAGCTTCACCCGCTGGGCTTCGCCGCCGGACAGGGTGGTGGAGGACTGCCCGATTTTTACATAGCCAAGCCCCACATCGCACAGGGTTTTCAGCCGGTTTGCAATACGGGGCAGATCGGCGAAAAACACCGCGCCCTCCTCGGCAGTCATTTCCAGCACATCGGCAATGCTTTTGCCTTTATACTTTGCCTCCAGCGTCTCTTTATTATACCGCTTGCCGTGGCAAACGTCACAGGTGACATATACATCCGGCAAAAAGTGCATTTCGATTTTCTTCACGCCGTCTCCCTCGCAGGCTTCACAGCGTCCGCCGCGCACGTTGAAGGAGAATCTGCCTGCTTTATATCCCCGCAGATTTGCCGCCGGTGTTTTTGCAAACAGCTCCCGGATATCGGTAAACAGCCCCGTATATGTGGCAGGATTGGAACGGGGGGTACGTCCGATGGGGCTTTGGTCAATGTCAATGACCTTATCCAGCGCTTCTGTGCCCCGGATTTCCTTATGCTTGCCCGGCCATGTGGTGGCGCGGTTGAGGGACGCGGCGAGAGAACGGTATATAATCGTATTCACCAGAGAGGATTTCCCGCTTCCGGACACCCCGGTTACACATACAAAGCATCCCAGCGGAATATCTACCGTCACGTTTTTCAGGTTGTTTTCACAGGCGTCCACAACGGTGAGCACCTTTCCGTTGCCCTTCCGCCGCTCCGTCGGTACAGCAATGGAGCGGCGTCCGGACAAAAACGCGCCGGTGAGGGATTTCTTATCCGCCATGATCTGCTTCGGCGTGCCGGCAGCAACGACCTCGCCTCCGTGTACGCCTGCGCCCGGACCGATATCCAGGATATAGTCCGCGTTTTCCATGGTTTCTTCATCGTGCTCCACCACGATTACGCTGTTGCCAATATCCCGAAGCTGCTTCAGGGTTTGAATCAGCTTGCTGTTGTCCCGCTGGTGGAGTCCGATGCTGGGTTCGTCCAGAATATACAGCACCCCCGCAAGGGAGGAGCCGATCTGGGTTGCCAAACGGATCCGCTGGGCTTCCCCACCAGACAGGGTGCCGCTGCGCCGGGACAGGGTGAGATATTCCAGTCCGACGGAGGACAAAAAGCCCAACCGGCTTTTCAGTTCCTTGATAATCTGCCGTGCGATCTGTTCTTCCATTTCGGTAAAATGCAGATTATTTGTAAACGCCAGTGCGTCTGTAATGGAGAGATTGCAGAACTGGTCGATATTGAGTCCGCCTATTGTAACGGAGAGGGACTCCGGGCTCAGCCGGCTCCCGCCGCAGGCGGGACAGTCCTGCTCCTCCATAAACTGCTCATAATATTCGTTTTCCGCGCCGCCTTGCTCCATCCGGGCACGGATTGTATGAAGAATCCCGTCATACTTCACCCGCTGCCGGCGGGTGTATCCGCCAAAGCCCCGGACAATATCATAGGTTTCATCTCCCGTTCCGTGGAGCAGCGCCTTCAGCGCTTTATCGGAAAAGGAGAAGAGGGGCTGATCCATACGGAAGCCGTATTTCTCTCCCACGGCGGCGATCAGAGGACCGGTCCATGTATCCGGGCCCAAGGATTTAAAACCGTTTACAGCAATGCCCCCTTCCAGAAGGGACAGTTCCCGGTCGGGGAGGATTTTCGGGATAGAGATATTCCGTGTCACGCCGAGACCGGCGCAGCTTTTGCAGGCGCCGAAGGGATTATTAAAAGAGAACATCCGGGGCTCCAGCTCACCGAAGCTGATCCCGTGCTCCTCGCAGGCATAGTTTGTGGAGAATTGCAGTTCTTCCTCCGCTCCGCCGTCGCTCCCCGGCAGGATAATCACCGTCAGCAGTCCGCCGCTTTCCCGCAAGGCTGTCTCCACGCTGTCGGACAGGCGAGTGCGGATATCCGGCTTCATCACCAGACGATCCACTACGATTTCAATGGTATGCCGCTGATTTTTCTCCAGTTCAAAATCCTCTGCCAGATCATAGATGATCCCGTCGCAGCGCACCCGGGAAAAGCCGCTTTTCTTTGCGTCCTCCAGCACTTTCTCGTGCCGTCCCTTTTTCCCCCGCACGACAGGGGAAAGGATCATAAACCGCGCGCCCTCTGGGATACCCATTACCCGATCCATAATCTGATCTGTCGTCTGCTGCCGGATCTCCTTGCCGCAGACAGGACAGTGGGGCACGCCCAGCCGAGCGTACAAAAGCCGGAGATAATCGTAAATCTCCGTTACGGTGCCCACTGTGGAACGGGGGTTTTTGGAGGTGGTTTTCTGATCAATGGAAATTGCGGGAGACAGTCCTTCTACCGAATCAATATCCGGCTTATCCATTTGCCCCAGAAACATCCGGGCATAGGAAGAAAGGCTTTCCACAAACCGGCGATGTCCTTCTGCATAAATGGTGTCAAAGGCAAGAGAGGATTTTCCCGATCCGGACAGTCCGGTGAGAACCACCAGCTTGTCCCGGGGGATTTTTACATCAATATTCTTCAGATTATTTACGCGGGCGCCCCGCACAGTGAGATATTTTGGCATAAACGATCATCCTTTTTATAGTTGGAAAGAAGGGAGCCTTTTCCTGCAAACGTATACACGCAAGCGTTCGCCTACCGGCGAACGCTTGTTTGTTTACTGTTATTGTACAAATCATAATATGACAACAGCGTGTCATATTATGACGAATTTTACACTTTCTTGTCCGGTATTATTTTCCGGCTTCTTCCCGTTCTTCTCTGGCTCTTCCGGTGAGACTGCCGGCAAGGATAATTTTCCGCTCATCGTCCGTCAGACTTCCCAGGGAGAAGGTGTGCTTTGTAAGGGAGCCGTCCTTCGTGTGGTACAGATATCCCGTAACCGTCTCTGCCCCGTCTGCAACTGCGCTGCGGATGCCGGGCAGTACCAGCCAGTCGCCGCAAAGGATCTCATCCTCCATGGTGCCACTGTTTTTACCCATAGCCATTTCCGGGCAGGTCAGGGGCAGCATACCCCAGTTGATCAGATTGGAACGATACCGCTTGGTAGCGTAATCCCGGGCAATATTTGCAGCACCGCCCAGCACACGCTGACAGGATGCAGCCTGTTCCCGGGCGCTTCCGTCGCCGGGACGGACTGCGCAAACCAGGCTTCCGATGCTGACGGAGCCTTCCAGCTTGCCGCAAGCGGCAATGGCAGCTTCCATAGCGGCTACAGCATTCTGATCCAGCAGGGCAGGATCGTATTCTTCCCCGGCGTAGCTCTGTGCTGCCGCGTGGATTGCGTCTGCACGGTTCACATATTCCGGATCCCGGCGGGACAGGGTCAGGCGGGACAGGCGGAAGGGATTGGAACGGTAAGAAGAGGATTCGCCGGAGGGGATGAGCTCGTCTGTAGTGGTTACTTCATCGTCGATGACAGAAGCAACGCCCAGCACAAGATTGTCACCCAGGGCGGGCATCTTGGGCCAGTCCTTAATATTGGGACCAAATTTCAGCTCGGCATTTTTGTCTGCCTTGCCGTAGCCGAACCATACCCGGTTTTCATAAATAGAAGTATCAAATTTGTAGTCCGGTGTGCGGTATTCCACATCCAGTTCATCCGCACCGGTGAGCAGACCGCCGGCAGCGGCAGTTGCTGCAATGGAACGTGCGTCCATCAGGGCTACGGATGCAAACTGTCCTTCCCCGGGCTTAGAGCCTTCCCGGTTGGGGAAGTTCCGGGTGGAATGCCGGATGCTCAGTCCGCCGTTGGCAGGCACGTCGCCTGCGCCGAAGCAGGGACCGCAGAAGGCGGTGCGCAGGGTTGCGCCGGCACGCATCAGCTCGGAAGCGATACCGGTATCCAGCATGCGCACGAAAGCGGGCTGGCTGGCTGGGTATGCGGAAAGGGCAAAGCTGTCTGCCCCGATAGAAGTACCGCGCAAGATATCCGCAGCGGCGCACAGGTTGTCATAGGTACCACCGGCGCATCCGGCGATCACGCCCTGATCTACCCGGACGCGTCCAGTTGCAGGATCCACTTTATCGGTAAGCTGTAAGGTTCCGGGTGCAAGTCCCAGCTGCTCCTCGCCTTTGATTTCAATTTGACGCAGGATGTCTCCCGCATTTTCGTTCAGCTGCCGTACAGTATAGGTATTGGAAGGATGGAAGGGCAGTGCGATCATCGGCTCTACCTTGGACAGATCCACCAGCACTGCACCGTCATAGTATGCCATATCGGCAGGAGCAAGCGCCTTGTACGCCTCCGGTCTGCCATGCATCTGGAAATACCGCTGGGTCTCTGCATCTGTTGTCCAGATAGAGGACAGGCAGGTGGTTTCCGTAGTCATAACGTCGATACCGTTCCGGAACTCAATAGGCAGATTTGCAATGCCGTCTCCCACAAACTCCAGAACCTTATTTTTTACAAACTTCTTGGAGAACACCGCGCCGATAATTGCCAGCGCTACGTCCTGGGGACCTACGCCCGGACGGGGCTTGCCGGTGAGATGTACGGCGATGACCTCCGGCATGTCCACATCATAGGTGCGGCGGAGAATCTGTTTTACCAGCTCGGGACCGCCTTCTCCTACTGCCATTGTGCCGAGGGCACCGTACCGGGTGTGGCTGTCGCTGCCCAGGATCATTTTCCCGCAGCCGCTCATCATTTCCCGCATAAATGCATGGATCACCGCCTGGTGGGCAGGAACATAGATTGCGCCATATTTTTTCGCCGCAGACAAACCGAACATGTGGTCGTCCTCGTTGATCGTACCGCCCACAGCGCACAGGCTGTTGTGACAGTTTGTAAGCACATAGGGCAGGGGCAGTTCTTCCAGACCGCCTGCGCGGGCTGTCATCAGAATGCCCACATATGTAATATCATGGGAAGCAAGGGCATCAAAGCGGATTTTCAGATGCTTGTCATCCCCGCCCACGTTGTGGCTTGTCAGAATGGAATGGGCAATGGTGCCTTTTTTTCCGACAGCAGGATCGCCGCCCTCGTCCAAAAAGCGGTTATCTTTCAGAAATACGCCGTGTTCAATCAATTTTACCATGCAAAAACCTCCGAGGTGCCGCATTTCGCGGCAAAATACTATCATAAAGCGAATACTATCATTATATACTATAAACAAAGAAAAATCAACTGGACAGGGCGATAAAATTGCGCTGTGTCAAATGTTGGAAAATTATTTGGAAGAATCCACAAAACTGAAAAAAACTTTGGAAGATTGTAGACAGACTTCGTCCGGTATGGTATAATGTGTGCAGGTAGTTTATAAGGCTCCCCCCAGCTGGAGATTCGCTTCGCGAACTCCTGGGGGTGCCACTGTTAGACATTCACCAAACCAAAGCCCCCCTTGTGTAAAGGGGGGTGCCGATGAAATCGGCGGGGGGATTGTAAAACTGCCGATTTACAGAGTATCTGAAATGATAGCATAGACAATCCCTCAGTCGCTTCGCGACAGCACCCTAGGATCCGCAGCGGCTCCAGCACAAGGGAGCCTAAAAAAGGTTTGCGACTGCACAAGGGGGCCTTATACTGATTCCAAAGGCAGGGAAAGGATGCACCGGTGCTGTATACAGCCGCGCAGGTTATGGAATTTACAGAGCAGGAAGACGTGCAGTTTGTCCGTCTTGCTTTTTTTGATGTCTTGGGGCACCTTAAAACCGTCTCCGTTTCTCCCTGTCAGCTCCACCGCGCCTTTACCCGGGGAATCCCTTTTGACCCTTCCGGCATAAAAGGATTCGAGCATCCGGGCGGCGCGCTGCTTTTGTGTCCCGCTGCGGACACGTGTGCATTTCTTGCTCCGGAAAAAACGATCCGCATGTATTGCAGCATCCTCTATCCGGACGGCACGCCTTTACCGGCAGACAGCAGAGCGCTTTTACATAGGGCAGACCAGGCAGCCGCAAAAATGGGGCTGTCTCTCCGTTTCAGCGGGGAGTATACATTTTACCTTTTCACCACGGATGCAAATGGAAATTCCACAAACATCCCCCATGACCGGGCAGGATATATGGACGCGGCGCCCCCGGACAAAGGAGCTGGACTCCGCAGGGAAATCTGTCTGGCGCTGGAGGGGGAGGGCGTTTTCACCCGTTTGTCCCAGCATCACAGAGGACCCGGACAGCACCTGATCCGCTGGTGTTCCGGCAGCGCCATGGAAACGGCGGATACCGCCGCATCCCTTTGCGGGGCAGTACATGCTGTCGCACAGCGCCATGGACTGCACGCATCCTTTGCACCAAAACCCCTGCCGAAAGAAGCAGGAAACGGGCTGCACATCCGCGTGTCCGGCACCCACCATACAGAAGCTTTTTTGGCGGGGATACAAACGCATCTGCGGGATATGACTGTTTTTTTCAATCCCACCCAGCAGTCTTATGAGCGGCTGCACATGCTACGGGCAGAAAACCGGACTCCTGTATCCGTATCGAACCCGGATGGGGACGGAATCTTATTGACTTCTCCGGATCCTGCTGCCAACCCTTACATCCTGCTTACACTGCTGATCTATGCAGGGTTGGACGGCGTCCGCCGTGGGCTTGCCCCGGCAGCGGAATTTGCATTGCATAAATTGCCCTGTACCATGGAGGAGGCATCCCGATTTGCGGCAATCAGCGATTTTATCGGATCGGTACTGCCACGGCAGGTAACGGATGCGTATTTATAGAAACAGTAAATAGACGCGGAGGGTCCGCGTTTGTAATATAGTAAAAAAACACCGCTTTGCGGTATGGAGGAATTATGACCAAGTATATCTTTGTGACAGGCGGCGTGGTATCCGGCCTGGGAAAAGGGATCACGGCGGCGTCTCTGGGACGTCTTCTCAAAATGCGGGGGCTGAAGGTTGCAGCACAGAAGCTGGATCCCTATATCAACGTAGATCCCGGGACGATGAGCCCGTACCAGCACGGTGAGGTATATGTCACAGAGGACGGTGCGGAGACTGACCTGGATCTTGGTCACTACGAACGGTTTATTGATGAAGATTTGAACAAATATTCCAATCTGACCACCGGCAAAGTATACTGGAATGTGCTGAACAAGGAGCGCAGAGGCGAGTATCTGGGCGAAACCGTGCAGATCATTCCCCACATCACCAACGAAATCAAAGAATTCATCTACACGGTAGGCAAAAAGACCAACGCAGATGTTGTAATCACAGAAATCGGCGGCACCGTCGGCGATATTGAAAGCCAGCCGTTTTTGGAGGCGATCCGGCAGGTAGGCACAGAAGTTGGGCGGGAAAACAGCCTGTACATTCACGTGTCTCTGGTACCCTATATCAAATCTTCCGGGGAGCACAAATCCAAGCCCACCCAGCATTCTGTAAAGGAAATGCAAGCGACGGGTATTTCCCCCGATATTATCGTTATGCGGGTGGACGAGCCTGTGGACGATGCGATCCGTAAAAAGATCGCCCTGTTCTGTAATGTAAAGCCGGATTGCGTGATCGAAAACATCACCCTGCCGGTACTGTATGAAGCGCCCATTATGCTGGAGAAAAACAATTTCTCCCAGATCGTATGCCGGGAATTGAATATCAAGACAGACGAGCCGGACATGACGGAATGGCTGGGTATGCTGGACAATATCAAAAACCGCAGCCGGAAGTGCACCATTGGACTGGTAGGAAAATATGTGCAGCTCCACGATGCATATTTGTCCGTAGCAGAGGCGTTGCGTCATGCAGGCTTTGCTCTGGGCAGCCGGATTGACATTAAATGGATTGATTCGGAGGATATTACCCCCGGCACAGTGAACGATATTCTTGCAGCCTGCGATGGGATTCTGATCCCGGGCGGATTCGGCAACCGGGGTGTGGAAGGCAAGATATTGGCATGTGAATATGCCCGGACCCACAATGTACCGTATCTGGGTATCTGTCTGGGTATGCAGATTGCAGTGATTGAGTATGCAAGAAATGTTCTGGGACTGAAGGATGCACATTCCGGTGAATTTGACGAGGATACGCCTCACAAGGTCATCGACTTTATGCCGGATCAGAGCGACAGTATAGCAAAGGGCGGCACCATGCGTCTGGGTCGGTATCCCTGCAAGGTAACCCCCGGCACCCTGCTGCATCAGTGCTACGGTGAGGAGCTGATCGGGGAGCGGCACCGGCACCGGTATGAATTCAACAATGAGTACCGGGAGGCAATGGAGAAAGCCGGGCTGGTAATTTCCGGCACGTCCCCGGACAATCAGATTGTAGAAACGGTAGAGATTCCGGGGAACGATTATTTCATCGGCGTGCAGTTCCATCCGGAATTCAAATCCCGTCCGAATCGAGCACATCCCCTGTTCTACGGACTGATTAAAGCAGCGCTGGAGCATATTGAAAAAAGATAAGAAAAAGGACGCTTTATAAGCGTCCTTTTTTACGTTGTTTTGTTTCCATCCACCCCAAATGGAAACCCCCGCTGGGCAGGTGCATACGCACCCGTCCCGCGGGGGATGATTCCATTGTACGACCCACTGTGCCGTGTAAAGTCATAATTAAGAAACCCTGCTAAAGCAAGGTGGTGCCCTATATCCGCACTTTGTGCTTCCAACGTCCGGGTCCGCCTGTCACATAGGAGAGGCGGGCGGGAGGCCTGCATTCCCGTTTGGGGTCGAGCTCCATTAATCAACTGTGGGTTTAATTAAAAACTTTATCACAAACACCGCAGGCTGCATTCGCATTCCTTATTCAGCGTCATCCTCGTCTGCGCCTTCATCATAGTCGATGTCTGCAAATTCGTCGTCGAAAATATCTGCGATCCGATCAAATTCTTCGTCATCCTCAATGGACACGAGAACATCCTCGCCGTCCTCGTCTTTTTCACCGCGCAGGACAATATATTCCTCAGCCTCTTTATCGTCATCAGTGCAGGGAATGAGAGCATAATAGGTGACGTCGTCCACTTCAACCGTTCCGATCAGCTCGTAATCGTCCTCGTTGCCTTCTTCATCGGTGAGCGTGAAAACATCGCTCTCAAAAAGTTCGTCTGCCATGTTTAATCTCCTTTGTTGTTAGAGTTTGCTTGCTACTATTATTCTATACATTCAAACCGGTTTTGTCAAGCATAAAATACTGCCTGTTTCCGACATCATTGGAAAACCGTGGGGTTTTCCCCTTACTTTCCTGCCTTGGTGGTTTCCAGAGAACGGATTCTGTCCCGCAGATATGCTGCTTCTTCAAAGCGCAGCTCCTTGGACGCTTTCTGCATCTCTTCCCGCAGGTGCTGGATTTCCTGGTCCATTTCCTGCCTTGTGAGATGTTTTTTCTTTCCTTTTTTCGGCGCGTCATCCGCCGCGCTGATTTTGATTAACTCGCCGATTTGCTTTTTAATCGTTGTCGGTGTAATGCCGTGCTCCTCATTATATTTTTGCTGAATCTTCCGGCGGCGCTCTGTCTCGCTCATGGCGCGCTGCATAGAGCCGGTGATCTTATCCGCATACAAAATGACCTTGCCGCCGGCGTTCCGGGCTGCCCGTCCGATGATCTGAATGAGGGAGGACTCGCTGCGCAAAAAGCCTTCCTTATCTGCATCCAGTACTGCCACCAGCGTTACCTCGGGAAGGTCGATGCCCTCCCGCAGCAGGTTGATGCCAACCAGCACATCAAACACGCCCATACGCAAATCCCGGAGCAGCTCGCTGCGTTCCATTGTATCCACGTTGTGGTGAATATATTTTACGCGGATTTCCTGGGCATCCAGATATTCTGTAAGATCCTCCGCCATTTTTTTGGTAAGGGTGGTGACCAGCACCCGTTCCCCTTTTTCTACCCGCAGTCGGATTTCTCCCAACACATCGTCCACCTGGGTTGCTACGGGACGCACCTCTACCTGAGGATCCAGCAGTCCCGTAGGACGGATGATCTGCTCCACAATCGCCTCGGCGCGGTTTCGTTCGTATTCCGCCGGGGTTGCGGAAACCATGACTACCTGATTCAGCTTGCTTTCAAATTCCGGAAAATTGAGGGGGCGGTTGTCGAAGGCAGAGGGCAGACGGAACCCGTAGTCCACCAAATTGGTTTTCCGGGCATGATCCCCGCCGAACATCCCCCGCACCTGGGGGATCATAACGTGGGACTCATCAATAAACATCAGGAAATCCTTCGGAAAATAGTCCAGAAGGGTATAGGGCACTGCCCCCGGCTCTCTGCCTGCAAGGATGCGGGAATAGTTTTCGATGCCGGAGCAGGAGCCGATCTCCCGGAGCATTTCCATATCATACCGGGTGCGTTCCTCAATCCGCTGGGCTTCCAGAAGCTTGCCCGCCTTTTCAAAATAGGCGACCCGCTCCTCCAGTTCCTGTTCGATTTGTCCCAGTGCCTGCTCCATTTTGCTGTGATCCACCACGTAGTGATTTGCAGGATATATGGCGGCATAGGTCAGCGTTTGCAGAATTTTGCCGGTCAGGGGATCAAATTCGGATACCCGGTCGATTTCATCCCCAAAGAATTCCACCCGGATGGCTTTCTCCGTGGCGTTGGAGGGAAACACCTCCAGGGTGTCGCCCCGCATACGGAAGGTATTGCGGACAAAGCTCATATCGTTTCTGTTATAGCTTACGTCGATCAGCCGGCGAGCAAGCTCGTCCCGCTCCATGGACATACCGGGGCGCAGCGCCATGACCTGGGCGCTGTATTCCTCCGGGGGACCCAGAGAATAGATACAGGACACGCTGGCTACAATGATCACGTCCCGCCGCTCGAACAGGGCGCTGGTGGCGCTGTGGCGCAGCTTATCGATTTCATCGTTGATAGAGGAATCCTTTTCGATATACATATCCTTTCCGGGAATATAGGCTTCCGGCTGATAGTAGTCGTAATAGGAGACGAAATATTCTACTGCATTGTTAGGGAAAAATTCGCGGAATTCGCTGCAAAGCTGGGCGGCAAGGGTTTTATTGTGGGCAAGAACCAGCGTGGGGCGGTTCATACGTGCGATCACATTTGCCATGGTAAAGGTTTTACCGGATCCGGTAACCCCCATGAGAACCTGATTTTTCATACCGCATTCCAGTCCCTGCACCAAAGCGTCGATCGCCTGGGGCTGGTCGCCGGTAGGTTTGTATTTGGATACAAGTTCAAAATGATCCATAACAATCTCCATTCAGCCGCTTTTGCGGCTGCACAAATAGGGTTTGAAATTCGACTGTGTTTCCGAATGGAAACAAAAATGGGGTGGGTCCCATTTTTAAGGAGAATTTTTGCGTGAAATAACAGACCAAAAAGTCTCATTTGACAATATTTTCACGCTAGCCGCCTCCTTTATAGGACAGATATAGCATTTTCTGACTTTGGATATAGTATACCATGAGTCTTTATAAAAAGGAAGAGGATTTTTATAAGTTCAGCCAAAAGGAAAAGCCTCTCTTGTGAGAGGCTCTGCCGAACAAAAAGTCCCCCTTGTGCAAAGGGGGGGGCTCGCTGAAAGCGAGTCGGAGGGATTGTCTGCTTAGACTGCCGATTTAAAGATGATCTAAAATGATAGCTTTACAATCCCTCAGTCGCTGTCGCGACAGCTCCCTTAACACAAGGGAGCCTTTTTATGTTTGGCTATTATTTCAGCATGGAAATCGCATCGGAAATCGTTTTTTCAAAGGCTTCTCTGCCGTATTTGTCCACTTCCGCCTTGTTCTTCTCTCCGTGGGTCAGACAGCCTGCCCCGCCGATGCAGCCGCCGGAACACGCCATACCTTCAATGAAGTTTGCATCCAGCACGTTCTTGCTTTTCTTGAGCAGAGCGGTGCGGCAGGCTTCAATTCCGTCGCAGGGGAGGGCTTTCAACTGGAAGTCTTCGATTCCGTGTTCCTTCAGTCCCTGGGCCACTGCGTCGGACAGTCCGCCGCTTCTGGCAAAGATTCTGCCGAAATAGGACGCGTTATCCAGTACATCCTCCTCCAGCTCGGTGATTTCCAAATCTTTGCTGTCAAACAGTGCCTGCAATTCCTCAAAGGTCATTGCCACATCCACATACGGACGGACGGACTCCCTCTGCACCTCCGCTTTTTTCGCCGTGCAGGGACCGATAAACACAACCTTGCAGGGGGCTTCATGCTCCTTGATATATTTCGCAATCGTTGCCATGGGAGACAGATTGTGGGAAACAAATTCCAAAAGATCCGGGAAGAACTTTCCGATATAATCCACAAATGCAGGGCAGCAGGAACTTGTGAGGAAGCCCTTTTCCGCAAGCTCCTTCGATTCGGCATGTGCTACCATATCCGCGCCCAGCGCTGCTTCCACCACCGTATGGAAACCCAGTTCCTTCAGACCGGATATGACCTGCCCCAGCTTTGCATACCGGAACTGACTGGATATGGAGGGAGCAATCACTGCAAACACTTTATATTTCCGATTGTTTTCGCTTTTCTTTAAAATGTCGATCACATCCAGAATATAGGATTTATCCATGATTGCGCCGAAGGGGCACTGATATACGCATGCACCGCAGGCGATACACTTATCGTTGTTGATTGCGGCCGCTTTGTTTTCGTTCATGTAAATCGCTTTGATTTTGCAGGCATTTTCGCAAGGACGTTTCCGGTTGACAATGGCAGTGTACGGACATACCTTTGCACATGCGCCGCAGTCCACGCATTTGGATTTGTCGATATGCGCCACATGATCGTGGTCAAAGGAAATGGCGCCTCTGGGACAAACGTCCTCGCACCGGTGGGCAAGGCAGCCCCGGCAGGAGTTGGTGACCTCGTATCCGCCCATGGGACATTCGTCACAGGCGGTTTCGATGACCTCGATTACGTTGGGGTTTTCCTTATCTCCGCCCATAGCGAGCTTCACCCGGTCGCCCAGAATTGCCCGCTCCTTATATACACAGCATCGCATGGTGGACGTTTTTCCGGGAACGATTTTCTTCGGGATTTCCATGATATTATCCAGAAGGGTATCGTTCCAGGCCTGCTTTGCCACTTCCCGCAGAACTTTATATTTCAGATGCTGTACTTTTGTATCAAATTTTCTCATAAAAATCCTCGATTATGACCGCTCCTGCGGTTATTACGTAAAGTTTGCACGGACTATGTCAGGCTCCACCCAACTCTCTAAGCCTCCCTTGTGTTGGAGCCGCGCAGCGATCCTTGGGTGGTGGCTCGCACAAGCGTAGCGATAGCGACGGAGGGGTTGTATAATAAGGGAATCCTTCCGCCCTTAAAAATAGCTTACCTTGATTCGCTTGCCCATTTTCTTTAGGCAGGCAGTCAGCTCCTCCACCAGATTCATCTTGATGTTGAAGTTGATCGGCAGCTCCGGATTCTGATGCGCCGGGTTGACCGCTCTGCCTACATAAAAGTTGATGTCCGTTGCTTCTTCAAACAGCAGGCGGCAGATCAGGGATGCTCCGTCCCGCTTGGTACTCCACTGCTCGTACAGTTCGTTTTTATCCAGGGCGTCCCGGGCGTATTCGATTACCTTGTTGATCGTAATGACGCCCTCTGTTACCAGATCAATCCCTTCCACCTCCGCAATGGGCGGTACATCGCTGTGATCAAAGGTGAGACTTGCTTTTACCGGCTTGCCCAGATACTGGGCGGCAATGGAAGAAGTCGTGCCGCCGCAGACAATGTGCTTACCTTCCTTGGAGAAAAACAAGGACATCATCCGGTTACAGTCATCCCGGTTTCTGGGGGGACCGAACAGAATATTCATGGGCGCCCGTTTGCGTATATGGATCACGCATGCCGTCGCGTCGTCCCCCGGCTCAAAGCCGTACTGCTTGTTGCATTCATCCACAAGCATGGTGGAAAGAGTTTTCGCCGTATATCCCACATGGGCGAAGGTTTCCATAAAATCAATGATATTTTCCCGTTTCCAGCCGAAATTGTATGCCAGCCCGATGCCTGCATGAGGGCACCCGTCGCTCATTGCGACAAAAATATCATTTTCCTGCAATTTGATCACAGATTTATAAATCTTTTTTCCGCCGATATTCAGCTCACTTTTGGGATACTCCCAGTTCTGACAGTCCCGCAGGACAATCACCTGGGGGTTGTCATACTGGATCAGCTCCGCCGTATGATTTTCGATCAGGTGGATAATCGTAAAGGTGGAATATGCCACACCCCGTTCGCTGCAAATCGGAAGGGTTGCCGCAATGGTGGATACACATTCCTCTAGGGGCAGATCCGCAGCCATCATAGTGGAAATGATTTTGGAGGTGAGTGTGGAAAGGATGCTCGCCTTCACCCCACTCCCCAAACCGTCTGCAAGGACGATTACCGTGGAATTCTCGCCCTGCTCCACAATATCCACATGGTCGCCGCAAAGCTGCTCTCCCGCATGGTTGATGCTTTTCCATCCGATATCTGCACACAAATTATTCATCGCTGATGGACTCCTTTAATTTGGAAAGGGCGATTTTCGTCTCGGCAGCCGTCTCTCCCAGGAGAGATGCAATTTCCTGCACAATGCGCATTTGCTTATCCACCACTCGGTCGGCGATTTCCACCGTCTGGCGGCTGATGCTTTCCTTCTGCTCCCGTACCGTTTCTTCCTCAGTCACATCCCGCATGATACAGACAAGGAGACGGTACTCCTGATCGTATACAATGGTTTCTTCCACATATTTTTCATATTCGGCAAGGTAGATCCGCTTGTCGCGGATCGTTCTGCCACTATGGAGCACTTCTACAAAGTCTTTCGGATCCAGAATCCGGATGACGCCGTCTCCCAGCACATCCGCCGCAGAGCGGAGATTCATGATTTTCAGGGCAACCTTATTGATCTGCTGCACTTCCAATTTTTCATTGAGCACGATAATGCCGTTGGGGGTGTTGCGGACAATGTTGTCGGAGAAGGTTTCCGCTTTATCCTTCAGATAGGGCAAACACATGGACGCTTCCGCCTTGCCCTGATAAATGGCGACCGCTTTTTCCCGGCAGGTGTTGTATCCGCAGGAGCCGCAGTTCAACTCATCCGCCGGGGTACGTTTGCCCATCTGCCGGAGAATATCGGTAATTTCATTTTCCGTAGGCATTTGGGTTTTCCGTTCAATGGCGGTAAACAGTTTTTGCAGCGCACTGTTCTCCGGCTGTTCTACGGGGAAGTCCTTTGCCCCAGCAAAATTCGATATCGCCATATAATCCTGTACGGGAGAACGGTGGAATTTTTCCATAACGGGTCCGCCGATGCAGCTTCCCACACAAGCGGACATTTCAATAAAGCAGTTATGTACTTTGCCCTGTGCAATATCCCGCAGGGCGGCGATACAGTTTTCCACCCCATCGATTGCCATATAGGAATACTTTGGGTTGTCCTGCTTCATAGTTTTGAGAATTCCGCCGGTGGTGGGGAAAAACCGGGCTTTGCTGTTTTCGTCCGCATCCATTTCCCGGCGCAGTTCAATATGCTCTGCCTGGAGCCAGCGGGTCAGCTCATCAAAGGTGAGCACAGCGTCTACCATACCTTCATAATAGGAGGCTTCGTCCTTTTTGGCAACGCAGGGTCCGATAAATACGGTTTTTGCCCCTGGATACCGGCGTCTTATATCCTGACAGTGTGCCTGCATGGGAGACAGCACATCTGCCAGAAGGGGGAGCTGGGCAGGGAAATATTTCTGGATCAAGAGGTTAACGGAATGGCAGCAGGAGGAGAGGATTACATCCCGTTCTTCTTCGTCGATCATACGCTCATAGGCGTTCTTTACAATGGTTGCACCCACGGCGGTTTCTTCCACATCATAGAAGCCCAGCTGTTTCAGGGCGTCCCGCATGGCGTCGATGCCCACGCCTTCATAATTTGCAATAAAGGAAGGGGCAAGGCTGACGATTACCGGATCGCCGCTTTGGAGCAGCACCCGGGCTTTTTCCGTCTCGTCCACGATTTGTTTTGCGTCCTGGGGGCACACAACGAAGCAATGTCCGCACAGGATGCATTCGTTTCCGATAATATATGCCTGGTTCCCAGAAAAACGGATGGATTTTACCGGGCAGTGGCGGATGCATTTATAGCAGTTCTTACAGTTGGATTTTTTTAAGGTAAGACAGTCCATACTCAGTTCCTTTCCGCAGAGAGAGGGGCAAGCACATGCTCTGCAAAAAATTCTTTGAATTTTTCTTTTGTCAGTCCGGTGTAAACGGTATCGTCTATGGTTACGGTAACGCCTTCCCGGTTGCATTTTCCGGTGCAGAAGCTTCCTGCAAGGGTGATCTCCGCATCCAGCCCGTGTTCGGCAACGGCAGCTTCAAACAGCGCTACAATTTCCTGGGAGCCTTTCAGATAGCAGGCGGAGCCTACGCAGATTTGTATAATCATAACTTATTACCTCTCATGTACAGATTGCCAGGCGTTCCGACGGAACGCCTGGCAGGACCTTATACTTTGGCTGCGACGTTTTCCATGAAAAACGTCTTGACTGTATCCGGTGTTACGGAGAAAAACGCATCGTCTACCGTCACGCACACACCCTGCTGGCACTTACCCATACAGAAGGTGCCTGCAAGCTCCACTTTATCGCCCAAATTGTTTTCATGAATCAGATATTGCAGCTGCTCCACTACCTGACGGGAACCCTTGATATGGCAGGAAGACCCGATACAAACTGTGATTTTCATAAGCTTTACACCTTTCTGTTATTCGTAGTCTACTACGTTGATCCAGGAATGCAGGAATTCGCGTTCGTTTTCATTTGCTTTCACAAGCTGGGAAGCCGCTACAATGGGCATCCATTTTTGCACGTACTGTTTTGCCGTATTGCTTTTATCGCAGAACAGCTCCAGATATCTGTCCGCCCCGGCAATATCTCCGGAAAGCCAGAACAGAAGGTAGGTTCTTGCCGCGTCTGCGGATGCATTGCCCTGGGTTGCGTGGGACCAGTCCAGTATATAGGGGGTGCCGTCCTCCGCAATGATGATATTTGACGGGTTGAAGTCTCCGTGGCAGACCTTGTTGTGCTTCGGCATGGATTCCAGCCGCGTGTGCAGGTCGTAGCGCACCGTAGCGGACAAATCTGTCTGACAGATTTTCCGGTTCATTTTATCCTTGAGCTTATTCAGCATAGGGCAGGTTTTGCTGTGGGTTTCCAGCTGCAATCCCACGAACAGATTCAAATACTGTTCCTTTTCCGCGGGATTCTCCTGCATATGCTGTGCCAGTGTCTTCCCCTTGATATAATCGGAAACAATCGCCCATTTTCCGTCGATCATAGTCACTTCTAAAATCTTAGGAATGTTGAGTCCTGTTTCTTCGATCCGTGCTTGGTTCAAGGCCTCGTTCAGCACGTCTGCTTTGGAATAGTCCTCCTGAAACACCTTCAGGCACCGATCCCCGTCCCGGTAGACGGTTTTATTGTTTCTGACTGCAATAATGCGATCCAAATTCATATTTGCCCCGCTCCTTTCGTCACACCCTTGTATGGTTGCCATAGTAAGCATTGAGATACATCTGCTTGATCTCGGACATAAGAGGATATCTGGGGTTGGCACCGGTGCACTGGTCGTCAAATGCCTGCTCTACCATGTCGTCCAAACGAGCAAGGAAATCTTCCTCATCCGGTACATAGTCCCGGATCGTTTTCTTAATCCCCACTCTTTCCTTCAATGCGTCCAGCGCCGCGATCAGTCCTTCTAACTTCTCTGTATCGTTCTTGCCCTTGATGCCTAATGCATCCGCTACCTCTGCGTACCGTGCCAATGTATGGGGATGATCGTACTGGGAGAAGGTTCCCATCTTCACCGGGGTTTCCGATGCGTTGAACCGGAGTACCTCGTCGATCATCAATGCGTTTGCTACCCCGTGGGGCAGATGGTGGAATGCACCCAGCTTATGGGCCATGGAGTGGCATACTCCGAGGAATGCGTTTGCAAACGCCATACCTGCCATGGTTGCCGCGTTCGCCATCTTCTCCCGTGCCTTTGCGTCTGTCTGTCCGTTGTCATAGGCTCTGGGCAGATATTCAAAGATCACCTTCAATGCCTGGATTGCCAGACCGTCTGTGTAATCTGTTGCCAGCATTGCCGCATAGGCTTCCAGTGCATGGGTCACTGCGTCGATGCCCGATGCTGCTGTCAGTCCCTTGGGTGCGGACATATGGAGATCTGCGTCGATAATTGCCATATTGGGCATCAGTTCGTAGTCTGCAAGGGGATATTTTACGCCGGTGGTTTCATCTGTGATAACGGCGAAGGGGGTTACCTCGGAGCCGGTTCCTGCGGAGGTAGGAATTGCAATGAAGTATGCTTTCTCTCCCATTTTCGGGAAGGTATAGATCCGCTTGCGGATATCGATGAACCGCATTGCCATATCCATGAAGTCTGCCTCAGGATGCTCGTACAGCACCCACATGATCTTCGCCGCGTCCATTGCGGAGCCGCCGCCCAGGGCGATGATCGTATCCGGCTGGAATGCGGTCATCTGCTCTGCACCCCGTTTTGCACAGCCCAGTGTGGGATCCGGTTCCACATCAAAGAATGTGGTGTGCTGGATTCCCATTTCATCCAGCTTATCGGTGATTGCTTTTGTATATCCGTTTTTATACAGGAAATTGTCTGTTACGATGAAGGCGCGCTTTTTGCCCATGACTGTTTTCAGTTCATCCAGAGCAACCGGCAGGCAGCCCTTCTTCATATATACCTTTTCCGGTGCGCGGAACCACAGCATGTTTTCCCTTCTTTCTGCCACTGTCTTAATGTTGATGAGATGTTTTACCCCTACGTTTTCCGATACGGAGTTGCCGCCCCAGGAGCCGCATCCCAATGTAAGGGAGGGCGCCAGCTTAAAGTTATACAGATCTCCGATACCGCCGTGAGAGGAGGGGGTGTTTACCAGGATCCGGCAGGTTTTCATCCGGGCTGCGAATTCGTCCAGCTTTTCTTTGCCGGTCGCCACATCCAGATAGATAGAAGAGGTATGACCGTAGCCCCCGTCTGCGATGAGCTGTTCTGCCTTGGCGAAGGCGTCCTGAATATTCTTTGCCTTATACATAGCAAGGACGGGAGAGAGCTTCTCGTGGGCAAACTCTTCGGAGATATCTACGCTTTCCACTTCTCCGATCAGGATTTTGGTCTGCTCCGGAACGCTGACTCCTGCAAGTCCTGCAATAGTGTGAGCAGACTGACCGACGATTTTTGCATTCAATGCGCCGTTGATGAGGATGGTTTTCCGGACTTTTTCCGTTTCTTCCGGGGAAAGGAAGTAGCAGCCTCTGTCTGCGAATTCCTTCCTTACTGCTTTATATACCTTATCCAATACGATTACAGACTGCTCCGATGCACAGATCATACCGTTATCAAAGGTTTTGGAATGGATAATGGAGTTGACTGCCAAGAGGATATCTGCGGTATCGTCGATGATTGCAGGGGTATTGCCTGCGCCAACGCCTACGGCAGGTTTTCCGCTGGAGTATGCAGCCTTTACCATACCGGGTCCACCGGTTGCCAGGATGATATCTGCTTCCTTCATGATCAGGTTGGTCATATCCAAACTGGGCACATCAATCCAGCCGATGATATCCTCCGGCGCGCCGGCTGCTACGGCTGCTTCCAATACGATTTTTGCCGCTGCTATGGTACAGCCTTTTGCACGGGGGTGGGGGCTGATGATGATGCCGTTGCGGGTTTTCAGTGCCAGCAAGCATTTAAAGATTGCGGTAGAGGTAGGGTTGGTTGTAGGGATAACAGCTGCAACCACGCCGATGGGTTCTGCTACCTTTTTGATTCCGTAGGCGCTGTCCTCTTCGATCACGCCGCAGGTTTTTGTATTCTTATAGGCATTATAGATATACTCTGCTGCGTAGTTGTTTTTGATGACTTTGTCCTCCACTACGCCCATACCTGTTTCTTCCACTGCCATTTTCGCAAGGCTGATCCGCTGTTTATTTGCCGCACTTGCCGCTGCAAGGAAGATTTTGTCTACTTCCTCCTGGCTGTACTTCGCGTATGCTGCCTGCGCCTCCCGCGTCTTCCTCAGCTGCTCTTCCAGTCCTTCTACATTCTCTACCATG
>CANTEM010000005.1 GCA_947652805.1 uncultured Clostridia bacterium
ATAACATAATGACGGTTGTTATAGGAAAAATGTGTCATATCCAACGTAATTCCCATAAAGCGACTCTATATCCTATTTTTCGGCTAAGGGGGGGGATACGGGATGCCCTACAAACACATCGGGAGAGGGATGCTTATTTTGCTGTGTGTGACCGCAGCCGCCGGGCTAATCAGCATTTGTTTCGGAGAGCCGGCAGAAAAAGTCTCCTATATAGACGCATATCAGTTTGTAAGATCCTGGAACGCATTGGCACGGGAAAAAGACAGTTTGACCGGGGGCGTAAAAATCAGCTCCGCCATAGGGCGGCACACCTTTCGTCTGGGAAAAAACGCGACCCTTCACTACCGTGTGGAAAAAGCCGGTATTCTCCGCCGGAAAATCACGTTTATCCAGTATGCAAACCCATGCCTGTCCGAATTTGGAGCGGCAGATGTTGCCCGATTGCTGTCTCTCCTCCGAAATGGAGCTGGCGATTCTGAAATTTACGAAAAAGCAGTATATATCACACCGTTTTATACAAAATCCCCCTTTTCAAAATGCAAATGACATGATACAATAACGCTGATACAGCGATATTCAAAGAAAGGTACGGTTATAACATGAAACTGGAGCTGTGTAATATTACAAAATCCTTCACAGACAAGCAGGTGCTGAAAGGCATCACCTTCAGCGCTGAGAGCGGCAAGGCTTTTGGACTGCTTGGCAGAAACGGCGCGGGGAAAACCACTTCTATCCGTATTTTAATGGACGTTTTCCCGCCAGACAGCGGAGGGGTTCATATAGAAGGACGCCCCATAGATTATAAGAATGTGCAGATCGGCTATCTGCCGGAAGAACGGGGACTGTATCCGAAAAAGCTGATCATCGACCAGCTTGTATATTTTGCGCAGCTGAAGGGAATGCGCCGCCGGGACGCTGTGACGGCGGTAGATTTCTGGCTGGAGCGGTTGGGTATGCTCGAATACCGGAACCGGCGTTTGGATACCCTCTCCAAAGGAAACCAGCAAAAAATCCAGCTTATCACCGCGCTGGCACATGATCCGGACATCGTGATTCTGGACGAACCCTTCTCCGGACTGGATCCGGTAAATGCAATGCTGCTCAAGGATGTTGTCCGGGAGCAGATTGCAAAAGGAAAAATCGTTCTCTTTTCCAGCCACCAGATGAACTATATTGAGGAATTCTGCGATCATATCGCCATTCTGGCTGAGGGCAAAGTTGCCCTTACAGGAAATCTTCACGACATCAAGCGGGATTATGTACGGGATCGTTTGGTTGTGCATACGGAAAACCCAGGGGCAATCAGAAGGGATTTCGGAGACTGCTGCACGGAGACAGAGGACGGCGGGCTGATGCTCCAGCTTACAGATCCGAATGAAAAGAAAGCAATGATGCGCCGTCTGGTGGATACATATGAAATCGACAGTATCAAGGTGTTTGAGCCTTCACTGAATGATATTTTTGTCCAGTATGCAGGGGATAAAGGGGGAACACAACAATGAAGCAATTCGGGAAAATTCTGAAATTTGAGCTGAAATATTACTTTAAAAATAAGATTTTCATAGGCGTTACCATTGCGCTTGCCCTTCTGATTGCCGCCGTGATGTTCTTTCCCCGAATCTCCGATACACTCCGGTCCGAAGAAAATACAGGCGGGGACGAGACCCGCCCGATCATGCTGGTGCAGGCAGGAGAAACGGTGGAACCGGAAGCGGTACAAACTGCTTTTGCCGCCGCATTTTCCGAATATGACGTGCAAAGTACCAATAAAAGCATAGAAGAAATACAAAATCAGATTACCGGCGGAGAAGCGGAATGCGCTTTTGTGATTACCGGACCCACCGCATATTCCTACTATGTAAATACGCTGTCCATGTACGATGCCAATACGGAAATTGCAGGGAGCGTGCTCCAGAATCTGTACCGGATGCATGCAATGATCGCCGGCGGCATGACGCCGGAGGAAGCCGAACAGGTGATAAATGTAGAAATTGACAGCGATGTGGTCAGTCTGGGCAAGGATCAGTTCCAGAATTATTTTTACACGTATATTATGATTTTCGCTCTGTATATGGTGATTCTTCTGTACGGTCAGATGGTGGCGACCAATGTGGCGTCGGAGAAAAGCTCCCGGGCAATGGAGCTGCTCATCACCAGTGCAAGACCTGCCAGTATGATGTTCGGCAAGGTGGTGGCGTCCTGCCTGGCAGGACTTGTGCAGCTTGTAGCTGTGTTCGGATCCGCATTCCTGTTCTATAATGTAAACAAATCCTATTGGGCAGGCAACGGCATTGTTCAGTCCATTTTCAACATTCCGGCGGATTTGCTGGTTTACATGCTGATTTTCTTCATTTTGGGATTTTTCATTTATGCATTTCTGTACGGTGCAATCGGTTCCACCGCATCCAAGGTGGAGGATATCAACACCTCTGTCATGCCTCTGACCTTTTTATTCATTATCGGATTTATTGTAGTGATCACCGCCATTTCCTCCGGGGACGTAGACAACACCGCAATGATGGTCTGCTCCTATGTACCCTTTACATCCCCTATGGCAATGTTCGCACGGATCGCCATGAGCAGTACCGTTGCGTGGTATGAAATCGTAATTTCCATTGGTATTCTTACTGGGTCTGTTTTTGGAATCGGCATACTATGCGCCAAAATCTACCGGGTGGGCGTACTCCTGTACGGAACCACGCCGAAAATCGGGTCTATCCTGAAAGCAGTCTGGCGTGCGTGAAACTGCGCACAGCGCAAATAAAAAAAGCCTTCCTGGCCGGGAAGGCTTTTTATTATAAATTGTAAGGTATAGGGGGAAACATATGCCGCTTAAAGCTGGAGTAGAGACATCAGCCCATTGATTCCCAGCGTGAGCAGCCAGCCCACGCCCCAGAGTGTCGCCGCCTGTGCACAGGTGATCGACGCGCTACGCAGAATTTTTTTCGCCTTCATATTATTCCTCCGTTTCTCGCCGCCGCTGCGGCTGTATTTCTTTTGTTTACGCTTCTATTGTACAGTATACCCTGTCCGTAAAACCGGACGCTCCCCCTGTGTGCAAAAAAAATTTTCAAATCCGAAAGTCCAATAAACCGGACACAGGGGTTTACAGGGACAGCAGGAATATGCTACAATAGAAAAAAAGGGAGGGTAAAGCATGGCAAAAAGTGCAGATCAGAAGCTGAAGCTGTTGTATCTTTTACAAATACTGCTCCGGGAAACAGATCCGGAGCACACGCTAACTATGGCGGATATTCTGGATCGGCTGGAAAAGCTGGGGCTGCGGGCGGAACGCAAGTCTATTTACGATGATTTCGCCGCCCTGGAACGGTTTGGCTATCCGGTGGAACGGCGGCGGGGCGAACATAACACCGTTGGATATTATGTGGAAGCCCGGAAATTCGAGCTGCCGGAGCTGAAGCTCCTGGTAGACGCAGTCCAATCCTCCAACTTTATCACCCGGCAGAAAAGCCGCGTGCTGATTGAAAAGCTGTCCGGACTTGTCAGCCGGTGGGAAGCCCAGACCTTGCAGCGGCAGGTGCATATATCGGATCGGGGGAAAACCATGAACGAATCCATTTACTATAACGTAGACCAGATCCACACGGCGATTCTGGAAAACAAACGGATCACCTTCCAGTATTTTGACTGGACGCCGGAAAAAGAAAAACGCCTGCGTAAAGGCGGCGTTTTATACTGTGTCAGTCCCTGGGCGCTGACTTGGAGCGAGGGCAACTACTATCTGGTAGCGTTTGACGGGGAATACGGGGATATCAAGCATTTTCGGGTAGACAAAATGCTCCGCATTTCCACAGTGGATCAGTTACGGGAAGGACAGGGGAAATTCCGTCAGTTTGATATGGCGCGGTATTCCCAAAAAGTATTCGGCATGTTCGGCGGACGGGAAGAAACGGTCACGCTGGAATGCGACAACGACCTTGCGGGGGTGATTATTGACCGGTTCGGCAGGGATGTAACCCTGTTTAGCGGAAAAGAAACGTTTTTTGTATCGGTCAGCGTGATGATCAGCAACAATTTTCTTTCCTGGGTGCTCCAATTTGGCGGCAGAATGCGGATCACCGCACCCCAGAGCGTGATCGGAGAAATGCACGATTTGCTGTCGGAAGTATCCAAAACATACGAAGGGAGGGGGTAAGCCATGCAAAACACAACACTGTGCTATATTACTCGGCAGGGAGCAGCGGGGGTGGAATACCTGATGCTGTACCGGAACAAAAAGAAAAACGATCTCAACGAAGGCAAGTGGATTGGCGTTGGCGGAAAGTTTGAAGAAGGGGAATCCCCGGAGGAATGTCTCGTGCGGGAAGTGAAGGAGGAAACCGGGCTGACCCTCACAGAATATACTATGCGGGGAATCGTTACCTTTGTTTCAGACGTTTGGGGCACGGAATATATGTTTCTGTATACTGCATGCGCTGTCGGAGAGATCGGAGCATGTGCAGAGGGAGAATTGCGGTGGATTCCACGGGAAAATATACTGTCCCTTCCCCTTTGGGAAGGGGATAAGGTTTTTCTGGGTCTCATTGCTAAGGAGCATCCCTTTTTCTCCCTGAAACTGTCCTATCATGGGGAAAAGCTCACAGATGCATCACTGAACGGGGAAAAAATATGAAAGACATCATCTGGAATCCATGGCACGGCTGTACCAAGTGGTCGGAAGGCTGCCGCAACTGCTACGTGTATCGGAGAGATACCTCCGTAGGACGGGACGCGTCCCAGGTGACGCGGACGCAAGCCTTTTCCTATCCCCTTGCCAAAGACCGCAGCGGCGCATACAAAATCCCTTCCGGCGCATCGGTATTCTGCTGCATGACCAGTGATTTTTTTCTGGATGCGGCAGACCCGTGGCGGGAAGAAATCTGGGATATCATCCGGACACGCTCCGATGTGCATTTCAGCATTATTACCAAAAGAATCACCCGTTTTTCCGATTGTATCCCGGCAGACTGGGGAGAGGGCTGGGACAATGTGACCGTCTGCTGTACAGTAGAAAATCAGCGAGCTGCCGATGAGCGGCTGCCGATCTTTTTATCCCTCCCCATTCGGAAGAAAAACATCGTGTGCGAACCGCTGCTGTCGCCCATTTCCATGGAACAGTGGCTGGGACCCCGGATTTCACTGGTTATAGCCGGCGGGGAAAGCGGCTTGGAGGCGCGTCCCTGCAACTATGACTGGGTGCTGGATATCCGCCGGCAGTGTGTGGAGGCAGGGGTTTCCTTTTGGTTCAAGCAAACGGGCGCACGACTGATCAAAGGCGGTCGGATGTACCGGATCCGTCGGCAGTATCAGCACAGTCAGGCGCGCCGGGCGGGAATCAATTACAGTGCGAAGCAAACAAAAGGAGACAATTGACGAAAACAAAACGCCCCCTTATGAGGGAGCCGCTACATGGGTCCCACCAAATAAAAAAGCCTCCCCTGTGCAATTCTAACCAAAACGAAAAGGCTCCCTTGTGTAAAGGGAGCTGTCGCGATAGCGACTGAGGGATTGTTTACCTATCATTTTAAATAATCTGCAAATCGGCAGCTTTACAATCCCCCACCTGCTATGCAGGAGCCCCCTTTGCACAAGGGGGCCTTATATATTGGATGTTTGCGTAGCAGCTCCAACTGGGGGGAGCCTTTTCGTTTTGGTTAAAATTGCACAAGAGGCTGATATAGTTAGGTGGAAGCCTTTTATTTTGCGTGCTTCTTGTCACCAAATATCCTTGTTTTTTTGCCGATTTATGATAGAATATATACAGAATGGTTTTTCGGTGCCGTTATACTGTACCCTCGTTTCCGTTCAGGAAAGCCGCTGTACGTTCGATTGCATCCTTGGCATCATTCCATGGCTCGTCCGCATACCGGTAGTCAAACTTTTTTACAAACCAACTGACGTCACCGCTCAGTTTTTCCAAAAAGCTGAACTCTTTTTCGTGAATCTGTTTGTAAAACGTACCGTACTCTTTTCCCTTCATCCGCTCCCGCGCAGCCTTCAGAAAACGGGCGAAATGGGGCAGACAAAAGTACGGCTGGGACAGGCATTTTTCCCGGAACGCTGCGTCGGTTTCCCACAGGAGCGCCGCTGTTTCCAACATATGTGTAAAGTGAAACTCCACCCGGCTGCATATATAACAATCATCCGCCATCGTACGCAGTTTTTTCGCCGCCTCCCCGCCGGAAACGGCAGGCATCAATCCGGGCTTTTTCATAGCGTCGCCGATTTCGGAAAGATGACTTTCTAAAATCAGCGCAAGGGGCAGCCGCTTGCCGGCGGTCAGCATCTGCTCCATATGGCGGGCGCAAAATCCATGCTCGTTTGTTTCCTTACGGGTATCCGGCTCCATCATCGCCGCACCCAGCACCCGCTCGATTTCCTCATTACATAATTTTTCCCGCAGACGGCAGAAGGGGCATCCCAGAGACGGGTCCTGCTGTCCCGCTTCAAACGTCTCGTTTACCGGTATTGTATAAATCTGTTCCATATCGACAGTCCTCCCGTGTTTTAGCTCACTGTAGCACAAATATGCCATTTTGTCAACGCATTGGCAGAAAGGAATCCTATGCGCGCACCTACGATCCTGTCTGAAATAAATCACTGGCTGGAAATCTCCTTTGAAGGAGACTTTTCCACCGCCCGCACCTTTGACTGCGGGCAGTGCTTCCGATTCGGTCCTTGCTCGGAGGAAATTCCTCCACCGCCTACCGGCTGCAAAAACGCTGTTTCCGGGATTGCATACGGCAGGTGGGTTGCTTTTGCGGATAACGGGACGCATCTGTTTGTATATGGAAGTCCGGAGGATTTTCACGCGATCTGGAAGCAGTATCTGGGGCTGGACGCGGATTATGTGCACGCGAACCGACAGATTCTGCATGCCTTGTCCGGCACGTCCCAGCAGCACATGCAGGCGGCGCTGGAAGCTTCCAGAGGAATACGAATTTTGCGGCAGGAGCCCTGGGAAGCCCTGTGCTCCTTTATTATTTCACAAAACAACAATATCCCCCGGATACGCAAAATCATTGAAGCCCTGTGCCGGGCATATGGAGAAAAAATCCCCGTTGGGTATGCCTTTCCCACACCGGCCGCTTTGGCAAGGGCAGGACAGGACGCGATCTTTTCCCTTGGCGCGGGATTTCGCGCCTCCTACATATGGGAAGCCGCCTGCAAAATAGCTTGTGGAGAATTTTCCCTCAGTCAGGTACAAAATACGCAAACCTATGAAGAAGCCCGGGAGCTTCTGTGCAGTTTGCGAGGTGTGGGACCGAAGGTTTCCGCCTGTGCCCTGCTGTTCGGATTCGGCAAAACGGAAGCGTTCCCGATAGACGTTTGGATACAGCGGGTGATAGATGTCCGGTTCGGGGGTAAGCTGGATCCTACCGTATTCGGAAACTGGGCGGGACTTGCCCAGCAGTATTTATTTTATTATGAACGCTGCGCCGCCTGTCAGTAACGGCAGGCGGACGCGGTTGGATCATAGAAATTATAAAAAAGAAAGGATGTACCCAACATGCAAAACACAAAAATCACAAAGCTTCTGGCACTCAGTCTCGCAGTTTTGATGCTCTTTTCCTTTGTTTCCTGTCAAGGAGGCGGAACAGGGGACGATCAAAAGGATCCTGTAACTACAGTAGAGGAGAAAAAGGAAACTACGGCGGAAAATACCAGCACTGCGACCGTAAAAATCATCTGCGATGATACGGTCACAAAGGACATTTGGGAAAATGCTGAAATTCTTCCGGAGACAAAGTACACCTTTGACGGCGAGGTAGACGCCTTTACGGTTCTGACAGAAATAACGAAAGAAAAGGATATCACGCTGGTTCACTCCGACGGGTACGTTACGGGAATCGGCGGTTTGTCTGCCATGGATGCAGGAGAAAGCTCCGGCTGGATGTTTCAGGTGAATGGGGAGCTGGCTTCCGTAGGCGCCCAGGATTATATCCTCCAGGACGGAGACGCTCTTGTGTGGTTTTACACAGCGGATTATAATACATATTTCAACTAAGTGAGTAGCCCCCCTGCTGCACAAATATAAAACCTTCCTTGTGGGAATCTCCACCAATCAAAAAGCCCCCTTGTGTAAAGGGGGCTCCCGCGTAGCGGGTGGGGGATTGTTTCTACGATCATTTCAAATTATCTTTAAATCGGCAGTCTATGCAGACAATCCCTCCGCCGATTGCATCGGCACCTCCCTTTACACAAGGGAGGCTTTTTGTTTGTACAAAGCCTTTTTATGCAGAAAAACCCGGTCAACTGTTGACTTGACGGCATAATTCGTGGTATAATATAATCCTATAAGTGGGCTTTGCTGACCAAAGAAACAAGGGGTAGGAATATGACGGATAATGTGCTGCTTTTTGCTTCCTCCAAAGGAGGCGTGGGAAAAACCACTGTGGCGCTGGGTCTCTCCCGCGCCCTTGCAAAGCTTGGACAGCGGGTGCTTTTGGCTGATTTTGATTTCAGCAGTCCCTGTCTGGATTTGCTGTGCGGGATGGAAGATCACGTTCTCTGCACAGCCGCAGATCTGGCAAAGGAGATCTGCACCCCGGGAGACGCGCTCCTTCGCCCCTATGACGAACTGGAACTGTACCTTTTGCCCGCCTCCCAGGAGGACTGCATGGCAGAGTTGCCGGAGGCAGAGCAAATTACCCGCCTTGCCTGTGCTGTGGAGCAGGCAGCAGAGCAGATCGGTGCTGAGTATGTGCTTCTGGACACAGGAGCCGGCGTCAGCAAGGGACTTCACGCTGCGGCAAAGACAGCCCGCAGCGCCGTAATTGTTGCCGGGCACACCCCGGCAAGCATTCGTGCCGCAGGAATGACAGGGCAGCGGATGCTCTCCCACGGCATTACAGAAACGTATCTGGTCATCAATCCCTATGACGTGAAAAGCTGCGCCGCGAAAAAAAACACCCGGCACAGCATGCTGGAAATTATCGACGGAGCAGGGGTGCCCCTGCTGGGCGTAGTGCCCTATGATTATGCGCTGGTGCTTGCACAGGAAGGACACGGCAGCGGAGAGCTGTCCGCCGCGGCTTTTCAAAATATTGCCAACCGACTGCGGGGACAGGCTGTGCCTCTGTTTTCCGGTCTGCCAAAAATACGTAAGCAAAAACGGATGTTATTTCAATAAAACCCGGTTATAATACTATAAAGGAAAGGCATGGTAAATTGCATTATGGAAATCGCATTGATCGCAGATGATACGAAAAAAGAATTGATGACGCAGTTCTGCATTGCGTATTGCGGAATCCTCTCCAAGCACAAGCTGTGCTCCACCAGCATCACAGGCAGATATGTCGCGGAGGCAACAGGTCTGGATATCGAAAAGCTCCTTCCCGGCAGTCACGGCGGCGTGCAGCAGGTTTGTTCCCGTGTATCCTACAACGAAATCGACGTTGTGCTGTTTTTCCGTAATTCCGAGTGGGACGCGTCTCCCAAGGAAGAGGAGTACGAGCTTCTGCGCACCTGTGATACACAAAATATCCCTGTAGCAACCAACATTGCCACTGCAGAAGTTCTGATCACCGCACTGGATCGGGGCGACCTGGACTGGCGGGAAATTGTCAATCCCAATTCTGATTATAATAAAAAGAAAACGAAACGATTTTAAATGGAACCACTGAAAATACTTGCCGTGGGGGATGTTGTCCGCACCTGCGGCGTGGAATATCTCTCCGGCGGCAAGCTGCGCCGCCTGCGGGATGCTTTGGGCGCAGATCTTGTGATTGTCAACGGAGAAAACTCCTCCCATGACAACGGACTGTCTCCGGACAGCGCCCGTGCCATTTTAGAAGCAGGCGCAGACGTCATCACCGGCGGCAACCATACTCTGCGCAGAAAGGATATCGCATCCTTTCTGGACGATCACGAAAATGTGCTCCGGCCGGCAAACTATCCTTCGGACGCACCGGGCTGCGGCTATACGGTTGCAGACTGCCGGGGGCAGCGGGCGCTGGTGATCAGTCTTGCCGGCACCACCTTTATGGAGCCTTTGGACAGCCCCTTCAAAACGGCGGACCACATCCTCCGGACAAACGCAGGCAGGTATGATTTTGCCATAGTGGATATCCATGCGGAAGCGACCAGCGAAAAACTGTGTCTTGCCCGATATCTGGACGGCAGAGCAGCCGTAGTGTTCGGCACCCACACCCATGTACCCACGGCAGATGCAATGGTTCTCCCCGGGGGAACTGGATATATTACCGATCTGGGCATGACTGGATCCCAGAATGGGATTCTGGGGGTAAAAACGGAAAATGTGCTGCATAAGTTTCTGAAACGGACGCCGGTGTATTTTGAACCGGCGGCGGGCAACTGCGCCGCACAGGGGGCGTTGTTTACCGTTGACCCTGCAACCGGCCTGTGTACCGAAGCCGCGCGCATGGATTTTTAAGCAGCAGCATAGTATCAATAGAAAGGTCTGACGCACATGGATGCAACAAATCTTCAGACGCATATTATGTCCGGCGGGATAGACTGCGCGCTTACCGCCTGCGGGATACACCCTGCCGGACTGGACGCACAGCGCAGTCGCTGTGGGGATACTGTACAGCGGTTCGCCGATCTGTTCGGGGGGAATCGCTGTATCTCTCTGTTATCCGTTGGGGGCAGAACGGAAATCGGCGGCAACCATACCGACCACAATCTGGGACGGGTGATCGCCGCAAGTGTCAATATGGATATTCTGGCAGCCGCCAGCCCTAGAGAGGACGACTGCATTACCATACACAGCGAAGGCTTTTCCCCGGATACGATCCGGCTTTGTCAGGCAGACGCACCGGATCCTGCCGCGTTCTTTACCTCAAAAGCAATGATCGCCGGTATGGTGCGGGGATTTATGAACAGAGGCTACCGGGTGGGAGGATTTGACGCATATACAACCTCCTGTGTTCCTCAGGGCTCCGGACTGTCCTCCTCCGCGGCTTTTTCCGTAATGGTAGGAAATATCCTCAATTATTTGTACAACGGCGGCAGGATAGACAATGCAGAAATTGCGAAAATCGCCCAATATGCGGAAAACACCTTTTTCGGCAAGCCCTGCGGACTGATGGATCAACTGGCGTGCGCTGTGGGCGGTATCATACATATAGACTTTGCAGATCCTGCAAAACCGGAAATTCAAAAAATAGACTATGATCTCGCTGGGGCAGGATATACCCTTTGTATCGTAAACACCGGTGGCAGTCACGCAGATCTCAATGAAGAATATGCGTCCATTCCCCGGGAAATGAAACAGGTGGCGGCGATGTTTGACCGTCCTGTTCTTCGGGGAATTTCGCTGGAGGAGCTTCTCGCCCGGACGGACGCAGTCCGACAGGCATGTGGAGACAGGGCGCTGCTGCGTGCGATTCATTTCATAAAGGAAAACGAACGGGTGGACCGGCAGGCGCAGGCGCTCACTGAGGGAAAGATCAGCGACTTTCTGGAGTTGGTTCTGGAAAGCGGCAATTCCAGCTTCCGGTATCTGCAAAACGGATATGCGGTAGGGGATCCTGCCAGTCAAGGACTGTCTCTGGCGCTGTGTCTTACCGAGGCATATCTTTCCGGGAAAGGCGCCGCATGGCGGCTGCACGGGGGCGGATTTGCAGGAACCATACAGGTTTTCGTACCAAGCGGACTTGCGGCCGCATACAAACAATACATAGAAAGCTTTTTCGGCGCTGGAACCTGTCATATGATTTCCATTCGGCAGGCAGGCGCGTGCTGTATGTATCATGAAAATGCAGAAAAATAAAAAATCACGGTTTGCCCTATGGATTCTCTTTCATTTTGTATGGATGTACCTGATCTATCAGGGGAGCATCCATCTGGGCGTATATTTGAAAAGTCCCCTGCCTTATAAAATCTGCACGGTCGTATTTGCTTTGGCGGGGCTGGTACTGTTTTGTATTTACTGGATACAAACTCACCCCAAGGAGGGAGCAAAGTCTGTTCCCCCCGATCGGGAAAAGACGCTGCTTGTGTGGCTTTTTCCTATTATCATCATTTTCCTTCTGGATTTTCTGGATTTATATGTCCTGCAATATTTCCGGCAGCTTCTGTCCTCTCTGGGCTGAGCTGCTGTACAAAGGTGAGGAGGACTGCGGCGCGCCGCAAATACAATCCCTCCGGGCCGGGAGCCAACGCTCCAAACCTCACTTTTATGAAACTCAACCTTCCCAACAAGCTAACATTGATCCGCATTCTTCTGGTGCCGGTTTTTATGATCGTCACCATTGCGGTGCAGGGCGACACCCTATGCAGAATTCTTGCAGCTGTTTTGTTTATTCTCACATCCCTTACCGATATGCTGGACGGTAAAATTGCCCGAAAGTATAATCTCATTACCAATTTTGGAAAATTTATGGATCCTCTTGCCGACAAGTTTATGGTGTTCGGTGCCCTTCTCTCCATTCTGTACCGGTTCGCCGATATCCGTCCCGTATTTTTCTGGGCGGCGGCAATCGTTATGTTCCGGGAACTGGCTGTTACCTCGATCCGTCTTGTGGCATGCGGACAGGAAGGACTTGTCATTGCGGCAAGTTGGCTGGGAAAGGTAAAAACAGTCACACAGATTGTATGTATTGTCACTGTTCTGCTGGAGCCTGTGGTTCTGCCCTTTGCGCCCTTCCGGGACTGGCACATTCTCTCCTACATAACCATTGCAGCAATGATCCTCATGACGGTCTGGTCCGGCGCGGACTATCTCCGCCACTATTGGAAGTTTATCACACCAAATGAATAAACCTATGTAAAAGGAGCCCGGGAAAACCAAAGGGCTCCTTACCTGTTATTTTTTGCGCTTGGGAATGATCGCAAAGATCAGGGCAATGATGATTACAATAATGATAATCGCAATGATAACGCCCCAAACTCCCATGTTTTCCGCTTCATCCTTCACATCTTCCGCAAGATTGTCTGTGGTGTCCCCTGCGGAGGTGTCTTTGTCTTTCTTATCAGAGGTGACGTCGTCCTTTTTATCGGATGTAACGTCTGCATCAGATGTGTCCCGGCTGTCGTCCTTCCCATCGGAGGTGCCGCTGCCGTCGCCAGCATCATGATCCACGTCGTTTCCTACCGTTCCGTTATCCGGATCCAATACGTCGCCGCTGGTGTCTCCGTCTGCACCGTCGTTGTTTCTTGCCATTCCCCCGTCTCCAGGAAGAACATCGGAAATCGCCGCTTCCTTTACGTTTGCGGCGCCGGCGGTTACAGGCAGAACCACACATACGGTAATCAGAATCAAAGCTGCAAAAAATACCGATATGGCTTTTCTGTATTTATTCAATTGCATTTGTGCATTCTCCTTATTATATAATTATAGATTTTTGCACAGTGATAGTATTTCCCCCTTTGTGCCGGTCTATGTGCCAGCTCGGCAGAAGTTTTTATGCATTTATGTAAAATTTGCAAATACTTTATCAGCCTCCCTTTACACAAGGGAACCTTTGAAAGACCTCCCTATGGAGCCACGCAGTGGATCCTCACAAGGGGGCCTTATAAAACATGTGCAATATTATCGAAAGGCGGTACAGCATGGACAGCAAACGATTTCAAAAAAAGGACAGCGGATTTACCTGCGGGCACTGCGGCGCACAGGTGGAACCGCTGGGATTTACCTCCCGCAACCACTGCCCCTTTTGTCTGTGGAGCCGCCATTTGGACGAGCTTCCCGGAGACCGCGCCAGTGAGTGCGGCGGGCTGATGGAACCGGTGTCCGCCCAGCCGGATCCGAAAAAAGGATATATCATCCACCACCGATGCACCGTCTGCGGCGCCCTTCGCCGCAATCGGGCAGCATACGGCGCCGGCGTAAAAGTCCAGCCGGATGATCTGATGAAAATTATTGCCCTCACTGGCAGACACGACTGAGGATAGGAAACTTATATGGTATACGAAAAAGAAAAATTTATCGCAGAATATCAAAAAATGGCGGAGGACGCAGGACTGGACTGCTTCTGTGATCCTGTCATCGGCGAACGGCTTCATATCATCGCGGCAAATCTGGACGAATGCAGCAAGCGGTTCAACCTGACTGCGATTACCGAACCCAGAGAAGTTCTTGCCAAACATTTTATCGACAGTTTGTTTACTGCAAAGGAGGCAGCCTCCCATTCCCCGGGAAATCTGCTGGATGTGGGAAGCGGTGCAGGCTTTCCCTCTCTCCCAATCGCCGCCGCTCTGCCGGGTGTCCATGTCACTGCACTGGACAGCACCAATAAAAAAATCACCTATATCAGGGACACCGCGGAAAAATGCGGCCTTGCATCCTTTGACGCAATCTGCACCCGAGCGGAAGAAGCCGGACGGGGGGAAATGCGGGAGCAGTTTGATATTGTCACCGCCCGGGCAGTAGCAAGACTGCCCGTACTTTTGGAACTGTGTACGCCTTTTCTTCGGGTCGGCGGACATTTTATCGCTATGAAGGGCAGCGCCGCCCGGGAGGAAGCAGAGGAGGCACGCAACGCCGCGTCCCTTTTATCCTGCGAACGAATCCGTATTACGCCATATTTCCTGCCCGGACTAGAAGATCAGCGATTTTTACTGATTTACAGAAAAAATTCTCCCACTTCATCTACATATCCCCGCAACGCGGCACGGATTGCAAAAAAATCACTTTGACCGTCATTCCCCCACAGTAGTGGGGGATTTTTTCCACAGGCATACAAAAACAAATTTTATATGCGCCCCTATTTTTCCTTTATATTTTATCCTGCCGTGCTATTCTATATACAGAAATCCGAAACCTCAGCGTTTCGGATATACATACAGAAAAGGAATGAAAAAAATGGCAGGAACAATGTTTTTTCAAAAAACAAAAAAAGTGCAGGAAACGGAAAACACAAAAATATTCGACACACCCGCCCTGCGGGAGGACAATTCCCTTTTTTCTCTGGGAGAAAAAAGCCGCGTGCAGATGATTTTCATGCTTTCCCCCGCAGAAATCACCCCCAATCCGTCGCAGCCCCGCCGGTTTTTTACGGAGGACGCCATTCTGCGGCTGGCAGACAGCATCCGGATTCACGGGATCATTCAGCCCCTGGCAGTACGCAAACCGGAGGGAAGCAGCGGATATGAGCTGGTCGCAGGGGAACGCCGGCTGCGTGCGGCAAAGCTACTGGGACTGGAGCAGGTGCCCTGCGTGCTGATGCAGGCAGACAGTGAAGAATCTGCACATCTGGCAATCATTGAAAATATTCAGCGGGAAAATCTGAATATGTTTGAGCAGGCGGCGGCAATCTATACGCTGATGCAGGTACACTGTCTGACCCAGGAAAAGATTGCATCCCAGCTTTCCTGCTCTCAGTCTTATGTGGCAAACAAGTTGCGGCTCCTGCGCATTCCCGAGGAGGAGCGGGACGAAATTTTATCCGCTTCCCTCACAGAACGGCATGTGCGCTCCCTTTTGCGGATCAAGGACGGAGCACAGCGCAGAAGCGTGCTCCACACTATTATCCGGCGGGATATGAATGTTGCCGCAACGGAAGAATATGTGGATCGGCTGATTGCCGCGGAAAAGGAAGCACAGCGGCAAAACGGGGAAGCAAAGGGATCCACCCGGGTGATCATCCGGGATGTGCGGCTGTTTTACAACACCATTGACCGGGCAATCGAAACGGTGCGCACCAGCGGCATCCCGGTAGAAACCTGCCGAAGAGAAACAGGAACGGATACGGAAATCGTCATCCGTATTCCGAAAAAGTGAATATTTTACGAATTTATTCACTTTTTTATAGAAAAATATTGACAGTGGGTTCGGATAGGACTATAATAATTTTGTAGGCTATACGATGTAAAAGGAAAGAAAGGCGACTTTACCAAAATGAAAAACGGTATTTTTTATGCATACAGCTATTTCTACTTTTACTTTCCGGTAAAAGAATTTTGTGCTGCATGAATAGCCGTTTTATATAAAACAACGAATTTCACGCAGCGTCCGCTGCGTGATTTTTTGTTTATAAGTTTTATTAGACTTCAATAGGCTCTCCCCAGCAAATCTCCGCCAAATAAAAGGCTCCCATGTGAGGATCTGCTACGCAGCTCCATAGGGAGCTGGCTCCGCGTAGCGGAGACTGAGGGATTGTTTTGCTGCACTGCCGATTTGCAGATTATTCAAAATGATAGACTTACAATCCCTCCGAGTTTTGCTGCGCAAAACCCACCTCCCTTTACACAAGGGAGGCTTAGGTGAACGGGGCAGCACAAGGGAGCCTATTGGAGTATGTGCAAACTCCAGCTGGGAGAAACCTATCAAAATCTATACAAATTCAAAGAAAAGGATATATAAAATCATGATCGCAGTTTTACGGCAGGATGCCACACAGGAACAAATAGAAAGTCTTTGCAGCTGGTTTCGGGAAAAAGGACTGGACGTTCACATATCCCGTGGAGAATATCAAACCATTTTAGGACTGATCGGCGATACCAGCCGGATCGACACCGACCTTTTGTGCGGACTCAGCATCATCGAATCCGCCACCCGGGTGTCCGAGCCTTATAAAAGTGCCAACCGGAAATTTCATCCCGAGGACACTGTTGTGTCCGTATCAGACGCCGTGCGTATCGGCGGCGGGCATTTTGCCCTGATTGCCGGGCCCTGCTCCGTAGAAAGTGGGGAACAGATCACCACCGTCGCCCGCGCGGTGCAGCAAGGGGGCGCTACCGTCCTGCGCGGCGGCGCATTCAAGCCCCGCACTTCCCCCTACGATTTCCAGGGGCTGGGCGGAGAGGGCATCCAAATGCTGTCCCAGGCAAAACAAATCACCGGCATGCCCATTGTAACGGAAATCATGAACGCCAATCAGCTGGATCTGTTTGAGGATGTAGACATCATTCAGGTGGGGGCACGCAATATGCAAAATTTTGATCTGCTGAAGGAGCTGGGACGCTGCGGCAAGCCCATTCTTTTGAAGCGGGGACTGTCCAGCACCATCAAGGAACTCCTTATGAGCGCGGAATATATTATGTCCGGCGGCTGTGAGGATGTGATCCTGTGTGAACGGGGAATCCGCACCTTTGAAACCTATACCAGAAACACCCTGGATCTGTCCGCAATCGCCGTTCTCCGGGAACGTACCCACCTACCTGTCATTGTGGATCCCAGCCACGCCACCGGCGCTGCCCGGCTGGTCGCTCCCATGGCGCGTGCGGCCGCAGCAGCAGGTGCAGACGGCATCATGATTGAAGTACACAACGATCCTGCCAGCGCATTGTGCGACGGCGCCCAGGCGCTCACACCGGAGCAGTTTGCGGCAGTGGCGGCAGATGTAAAGGCAGTGCGCAGCGCACTGGGATTTGATAAAGAATCAATGGAGATAGAATTATGACGGTAGGAATTGCAGGCCTGGGACTGATCGGCGGCTCCCTGGCAAAGGCATATAAGGCGGCAAAAGAACCGGCAACGGTTCTGGGCTTTGACAAGGACGTATCTATCACAAAAATCGCCCAAATCGACGGGGCGCTGGACGGGGAACTCACAACAGACAGAATTTCGGAATGCGATCTCATCCTTATTGCCCTGTACACTGGGGCGGCGGCGGAATATCTGGAAATAATCGCGCCCTATGTCCGTCCGGATGCGGTGGTAGTAGACTGTTGCGGTACCAAGCGTACCATTTGCAAGGCAGGCTTTGCCATTGCGGAAAAATACGGTTTCATCTATGCCGGCGGACATCCCATGGCAGGATCCCAGTATTCCGGCTTCAAATACAGCCGGGCAAATCTGTTCTGGGGTTCTTCCATGATTATCGTCCCCTCCCGGTTTGATGATATTCACCTCACATCTCATATTAAAAGTCTTCTGGAACCGGTAGGCTTTGGCAGAATCACCGTTACCACGGCGGAACAGCACGACCAGATGATCGCATTTACCTCTCAGATGCCCCATGTGGTGTCCAACGCCTTTATTAAAAGCCCCACTGCAAAAGCCCACAAGGGCTTTTCCGCAGGAAGCTACAAGGATCTCACCCGGGTTGCATGGCTGAATGAGATCATGTGGACGGAACTGTTTTTTGAAAATCAGGATTTTCTGCTCCAGGAAATGGATTATCTGATCGATGCATTGAAAGAATACCGGCAGGCGCTTGCAGAGGGAGACAGGGAAACCATGACCGCGCTGCTTGCCCAGGGACGCAGATGCAAGGAGGAAATAGACGGATAAATCCGTCTGTAAAATCGGAACATATATGAAAACAGTACAGGTAAGGGCGTCCAAACACTATGACGTCTCCATTGGAAAAAATATACTGGAAGGGCTGGGGGCACAGATTCGCACCCTGCTTGGAAAAGATGCACGCGTCGCCGTTGTAACGGACGATACGGTAAACACCCTGCACGGTGGGGCATTGGAGCAAGCGCTTGCGGGAATCGGCTGTGTCAAGTTTGTCTTTCCTGCGGGAGAAGCCTCCAAAACAATTTCTACTTACAGCGCACTATTGGAATTTCTCGCTAAAAATCAACTGACCCGGACAGACGCAATCGTTGCCTTCGGCGGGGGCGTTGTAGGCGACCTTGCAGGCTTTGCCGCTGCAACCTATCTCCGGGGAATTCCGTTCATCCAAGTTCCCACTACCCTTCTTGCAGCAGTAGATTCCTCTGTAGGGGGCAAAACTGCGGTGGATCTGGCAGCCGGCAAAAACCTGTGCGGCGCCTTCTGGCAGCCGGAACTGGTTTTATGCGACTATACTTTGCTGGACACACTGCCAGTTGAAATCTTTTCCGACGGCATGGCGGAAGTGATCAAATATGGCATGATCCGGGACGAAAATCTGTTCCGCCGCCTGCACCAACCGGTACGTACCGACCCTGAGGATGTAATCGCCGCCTGCGTTTCTATCAAACGGAATATTGTGCAGGAGGATGAACGGGACTGCGGAATCCGCGCCCTGCTCAATTTCGGGCACACAGCGGCCCACGGCATCGAGCTTTGCTCCGATTATCAGATTCCCCACGGCAGAGCCGTAGCAGCGGGCATGGTGATCGCCAGCCGGGGGGCACACAAGCTGGGACTGTGCGGGGAGAATGTCTCAGAAGCGCTGTGCGAGCTGCTGACCCTCCATGATTTACCGACTGCGTGCGATTTTTCGCCCCGGCAGCTTGCCGATGCGGCGCTGTCCGACAAAAAGCGGTCCGGCGGAAATATTACCTTGATTCTTCCGGAAAAAATCGGACACTGCATCCCATATAAAATTCCTGTAACCCATTTGGAAGATTTCTTCTGGGCAGGCATGGAGCAGTAAAGGCAACATCACACATATAAAAGGCTCCCCCAGCAAATTTCTCCAAGCCCAAAGCCCCCCTTTGCACAAGGGAGCCTATCAAGAGATACATCATATATGAAAGGATAATTCATATGACTGTTACTGTAAACGGTAAAAATCTCTGCGGCACAGTCCCGGCAGTGACCTCAAAATCCATGGCGCACCGACTGCTGATCTGCGCCGCTCTTGCGGAGGAGCCGACGACTGTGGCATGCAGCGCCTTATCCGAAGACATCGAAGCTACCTGGCACTGTCTGGAAGCAGCTTTTGCCGATATTTCCTATGATAACGGCGCCTTTACAGTAACGCCTCATAAGAAAAAAACAGATGCTCCCATACAGATCGACTGCGGCGAATCCGGCTCCACTCTCCGGTTCCTCATTCCGATTCTGTGCGCCGGGGGCGTGGACGCAGATATATCCCTCCACGGCAGACTGCCGGACCGCCCCCTCTCCCCCCTTCGGGAAGAGCTGATCCGCTGCGGCTGCACCCTCTCCGAACAGGGCTCCAATCCCCTGTCGGTACGGGGGAAGCTCCGATCCGGCAGATTCACCATCCGGGGGGATGTATCCTCCCAGTTTATTTCCGGGCTTTTGTTTGCCCTCCCACTGTGTGACGGGGACAGCACCCTTACCATTACCGGGAAGCTGGAATCCGCCTCTTATGTAGAAATGACGCTGTGGGCGCTGAAGGCTTTCGGCATTACCGTGCACTGTACAGACACAGGCTACAGCATCCCTGGCGGACAAGCCTATCGCTCTCCCGGCAGGATTGCCGCAGAGGGCGACTGGTCGGCGGCTGCTTTCTGGAAGGTGTGCGCATTTCTGGGCGCTCCTGTGGAGGTGACCGGTCTGCGCATGGATTCCCTACAGGGCGACAAAGCGATCTGCGATATGCTTGCAAACATGCAAAGAGAAAAAAACTGTAAAATCGACATAGCGGATACCCCGGACCTGGTGCTGATCCTTTCCGTTGCAGCCATGGGTACACCGGGAAAAACGGAAATCTGCAACGCCGCACGGGTGCGGCTGAAGGAAAGCGACCGCCTTGCAACTTCTGCGGCACTGATCCGTACCATGGGCGGCACGGTGGAGGAGCTTGCGGACGGGCTGATCATCCAAGGGGGCGGCACCCTCCATGGGGGCACTGTAGATGCCACCGGCGATCACCGGATCGCCATGTCCGCCGCGATTGCATCGGTCATTTGCGGGGATGTAACGATTCATGGCGCACAATCCGCATCCAAATCCTATCCTGCCTTCTGGAAGGACTTTGAAATGCTGGGCGGTACCGTAAACTATATAGATACAGAGGATTGATATGGCAAGCATTTACGGAAACAAACTGAAACTATCCATATTCGGGCAGTCCCATTCCGCCGGTATCGGCGTTACGGTAGACGGTCTGCCCGCTGGATTTTCGATAGACACAGTGCGGCTGGAACAGTTTCTTGCCCGCCGTGCACCGGGAAAGAGTCCCTTGGCAACCCCCCGCCGGGAAGGGGATGCGGTAGAATTTCTGTGCGGGCTGTACAATGGTGCAACCTGCGGCGCGCCCCTCACCGGAATTATCCGCAACACAAACACCCGCAGCGGCGACTATGCCAATCTGGCAGACTGCCCCCGTCCGGGACACGCAGATTATACTGCCGCCGTAAAATGGAAGGGACATCAGGATCCCACCGGCGGCGGGCATTTCTCCGGACGGCTGACCGCGCCCTTATGTATTGCCGGGGGCATTGCCCTGCAAATTTTGGAAAAACAAGGGATTACCGTAGGCGCACATATTGCCCGGATCGAAACCGTAACGGATACGCCCTTTGACGGTGTACATATTTCCCCAGCAGAGCTGAAAGCAGTTGCAGAAAAAGCCTTTCCTGTTGTAAATGACAGCGTTGCTCCTGCTATGGAAGCCGCCATACTTGCCGCCAAGGAAGCAGGAGATTCTGTAGGCGGAATCATCGAGTGTGCCGCTGTGGGACTGCCTGTGGGAATAGGGGATCCCATGTTCGACGGCTTGGAAAGCAGACTTGCGGCCATGCTGTTTGCCGTTCCAGCGGTAAAGGGCGTGGAATTTGGCGCAGGCTTTGGATGCGCCGCCATGCGGGGCAGTCAGTGCAATGATCCCTATTGCATCCGGGACGGAGCGGTATGCACCACCTCCAACAACAACGGCGGGATTCTGGGCGGCATTTCCAACGGTATGCCGATTCTGGTGCGGGCAGCGTTTAAACCGACTCCCTCTATCGCAGTGGAACAGGACAGCGTATCCCTTTCCAAAATGGAAGAGAAGAAGCTCACTGTACATGGCAGACATGATCCGTGCATCGTGATCCGGGCGGTTCCCGTGGTAGAAGCGGCAGTGGCGCTGGCGCTGTTGGATGCACTCCTTTAAAATTCCCACAGAAAGGTATAAAGAAACAATGGAACTGGATTTGAGCGAGCTGCGTAAGGATATCGACGCAATTGACAGGGAAATGGTGGATCTGTTTTGCCGGCGTATGGAGATTTCCAAAAAAGTCTCCGACTATAAAGCCCAGCGGGGGCTGCCTGTGCTGGACGCGGCAAGAGAGCAGCAGAAGCTGGCGCAGGTGACCGGTCTTGCCGGTGGGGAAATGGAATCGTACATTTGCACCTTATATAATGCCATTTTTGAACTGAGCCGGGCGGAGCAGCAAAAGCGGATGCATCCCCAGTCTGACACAGTGGATGCAATCACCCGGGCAATTGAGGAAACGCCGAAAATATTTCCCACTCGGGCAGCGGTTGCCTGTCAGGGTACGGAGGGCGCATATTCCGCCCTTGCGGCAGAGCGGCTGTTCCAGTATCCCCAGCTATCCTATTACGATACCTGGGAGGATGTGTTTGCAGCCATTGACCGGGGAGACTGCACCTATGGCGTGCTGCCTCTGGAAAACAGCAACGCAGGCTCTGTGACCCGGGTATATGATTTAATGATCCGTCATCATGTACGCATTGTGCGCAGCACCCGGCTTCATATTGATCATCAGCTTCTGGCAAAGCCGGGAACAAAGCTGTCCGAAATCCGGGAGATTTTCTCCCATCCCCAGGCGATTGCCCAGTCCCAGGCATATCTTGCTTCTCTGGGCGTGAAGGTTACGCCCTGTGAGAACACGGCACAGGCGGCGAAAATGGTAGCCGGCTCCTCCCGGCAGGATGTGGCGGCGCTTGCGTCCCGTTCCTGTGCGTCTCTGTACGGCTTGCAGCCTCTGGCTTCCTCTGTGCAGGACAATGGCAACAATCACACCCGGTTTATTTGTATCTCCAAGAATACGGAAATCTATCCCGGAGCAGACCGGACAAGCATTATGGCAGTGACCCCACACCGACCCGGCGCCCTGTATCAGGTCATGTCCCGGTTCAACGCCCTTGGCATCAACCTGATCAAATTGGAAAGCCGTCCCATTCCGGACAGGGATTTTGAATTTATGTTTTATTTTGATTTGGACGTGTCTGTATATGCGCCCCAATTTCTCCAGCTTATGGGAGAGTTGGAGCATTTGTGCGACGAGTTCCGCTATCTCGGTTCCTACAGCGAAATCGTATAAAAGCAGTGCAACATTCCCAGTGCCCCGATCTGAAAGGAGATTCTATGACTTACGGCCTACTTGGAGAAAAACTTTCCCACAGCTATTCTCCCCGCATTCATTCCATGCTGGGAAACTACGCCTACGAGCTTTTTGCCGTCCCAAAGGAAGAATTGGACGCTTTTCTCACCAGCGGAGATTTTCTCGGGCTTAACGTGACAATCCCCTATAAAAAAGCGGTGATTCCCTATCTTGCGGACATGTCTCCCGCCGCCCGGAAGCTGGGCAGTGTGAATACTATTCTGCGCCGGGAGGACGGCAGTCTCTGGGGGGACAACACCGATTACGGCGGGTTCCGGTATCTGCTCCGTGGGAAGGAATCTCTGGTGCGGGGCAAAAAGGCGCTGGTGCTGGGCAGCGGCGGCGCGTCCGTTACGGTCGTACAGGTTCTGCGGGACATGGGCGCCGGCGAGGTCATTGTCATTTCCCGGAGCGGGGCGGACAACTACGATAATCTGGACCGGCACGCCGACGCACAGCTGATTGTAAACACCACGCCTGTTGGCATGTATCCGGAAAGCGGCATTTCCCCTGTGGAGCTGAGACAGTTTCCCTGTCTTAGGTGTGCCGTAGATATTATTTACAATCCGGCAAAAACGGCGTTTATGCTGCAAGCGGAGGAAATGGGGATTCCGGCAGTGGGCGGACTTGCCATGCTGGTCGCCCAGGCAAAGTATGCTGCGGATCTGTTTACCGGAAAAAAACAAAAGGATGCGATCATTGAAAAAATCCGGCGGAAAATCAACAGTGAAATGAAAAATATCGTGCTCATAGGCATGCCCGGCTGCGGGAAGTCCATAATTGGGAAACGGCTTGCCATGCTGCTTGGCAGAGAATGGATCGACATTGATCACGAAATTATCCGGGCAGCAGGAAAAACGATTCCGGAAATTTTCAGTGAGGACGGGGAGGATGCATTCCGGCAGTTGGAAACAAAATGTGTTGCAGCAGCCTGTAAAAAAAGCGGCTGTGTGATTTCCACAGGCGGCGGCGTTGTCACCCGGGCAGAAAATAAAAATTTGCTGCGGCAAAACGGAACGGTGGTGTATATCCGCCGGGAAATGTCCAAAACCTATAAAGACCAGCTTTCCGCCGGACAAGCAAACAAGCAAAGCCGTCCGCTGCTGACAAAGCATACGCCGGAGGAGCTTGCCCGGCAGAGAATGCCTATGTATCTGGCGTGGTCGGATATAAAGATTTTGAATATCGGCATCAACGAAACGGCATGGCAGCTGATCTCTTTTCTGCGGCTCTCCCCTGCAAAAAAGAAGAAGCGTAAATAAGGGAGGGGAGTTCTAAAGGCCCCCTTGTGTAAAGGGGGCTGTCACAGCAAAGCTGTGACTGGGGGATTGTAAT